>NZ_CDWTMG010000047.1:0-11031 GCF_977945845.1 Frankia sp. CcMO1 | reverse complement strand
AACCTGATCGCCCACGACCACTGACCGATCAACGAAGCACGGAGGGGGACGGTGCGAATCGAGACGGGTAGGCCCCGTCGACGTCGCCGCCACGACGAACCAGCCGGAGCTGACAGGCAAGGGGTGATGACGCCACTTCCGGATGGCCGCGCGGATTGCGGCATAGGACGGGGCTGGCTGGCTGGCTGGCAGAAGCTGGTTCGTCGATATGGCACGGTGACGGCGCACGTCCGAGTGGGAGTGGTGGTCATGGAGATGCCGTCGTGGTGAGTCAGCGAGAGCGCAGCGAGCGCACGATCGCCGCCATCCTCGGGGCCGGCCGGGCGCTGATGGCCGAGGCCGGGTATTCCGGGGTGACGGTCGACGACGTGACCGCTCAAGCGCAGGTGGCCAAGGGGGCTTTCTACCACCATTTCTCCTCCAAGCGCGCGCTGCTCGATGCGGTGGTCAATCAGATCCAGGGTGAGATCGCCGACGAGTTGCGAGCAGACCGGCGTCCGGAGCCGTTGTCGAGCGACGACCTGGCCGCGGCGCTGGAGGGCTACCTGAGGCGCGCCGCCCACCCCGCGCGGCGGCGGCTGGTGCTCATCGAGGGTCCGGAGGTCCTGGGCTGGGAGCGCTGGCGCGAGATCGACGACGCCCATTTCGCCGGCATGACGCATGCCGCCCTCAAGGCCATCCTCCCGGTGGGAACCGACCTGGAGCGGGTGTCGGCGGCGACGCGACTGGTGCTGGGCGCGGTGATGGAGGCTGCGCTGGCGACCGGGCGCGCAGCCGAACCGGACAGTGCGGCGGCGCGGTACGGCGAAGTGCTGCGAGATCTGCTGTCGGGCCTTACGTCACCCCATGCCCCCAAACCGACTGAAAGTCGGTAATGTTTGTCGCGCCCATCCACGCGGCGCTAGTTCAGGAGGAACCCATGTCCGGAGTGCTGGCACAGACGGAGGCCACGGTGCAGCGGCACGTGCTGCAGCAGGTGTTCGACCGCTATCACGCGGCGTGGGAGGCGAAGGACCCCGACGCGATCGCCGCGCTCCACATCGACGATTCCACGTTCGCCCTGCGCA
This sequence comes from Frankia sp. CcMO1, assembly GCF_977945845.1. Lineage (NCBI taxonomy): Bacteria > Bacillati > Actinomycetota > Actinomycetes > Frankiales > Frankiaceae > Frankia > Frankia sp. CcMO1. The sequence goes on along the minus strand of NZ_CDWTMG010000047.1, from coordinate 9,964 downwards.
GCGGCGGTGCGCGGGTGAAGGGGCGGCCCGCGCTGCGGGAGTACTTCGAACAGATCTTCCTGGAATTCCCGGGCTATCAGGCCGAGGTCGATCGGCTGCTGCTCGGCGACGGGCACTGGGTCCTGGAGTGGACCATGGTGGTCGAGCTACCCGCTGCTGACGGCGGTACTTTTACTGCACGCATCGACCTGATCGACGTGGTCGACGTCGACGAGGCTGGACTGGTCACCCGCAAGGACGTCTGGGTCGACGGCGTGCAGCAGGCCGCCGCCTACCGGCGCGCGGGCCGCACCACCTAGCCGCACGCCTCGGCCGGTACCGGCTGGTCGATCGCCTCCGCGGTGAGGTAAGTGGGGTAAGCCGAGCAGGCACGAGGAGCGACGGGCCCGCTCCAGGAGCAGGCTGCGGGGCTCGGGACCTGCGACGACAACTCCTTTGACGGGTGATCAAGTTCTAGCTCCGATTGCGGCGGATCTGCCCGGTCGCGGAGCTCGGGAGCATTCAGTCGGGTAGGCCCGGTGCATTGCTGCACCGGGCCCCTCGGATCCGTACGTGCCAGTCGTCGTCGTCAATACGGCTCAAGCAAGCCGCTGTGGCGATTCAGGCCGACAGAAGTGCTGGGTCCTTGCTGGTGCCGGTTTCGCGGCGGTGGCTGTGCCAGTGGACAATGCGGTTGCCGTCCGGTGTGCTGGGATTCACACTGGTGGTCACGTGCTTCTTGGTGATCGCTTGGCGGGTGGTGCGATGCCACTGTTCCCACTCGGTGGGCTGTGTGTCCGCCCGCCGGATTATGCTCTGATTAGGCGACCTGTCAGCGGCAGGGTCGTGACTCGGGAGCAGCTGTAAAGGCGGTCGTCCCATGCGGGTCCAAGCGCCGCGGCCAGGGCGTGGTGGTTGCCGTTGCGCGGACAAGTTCTGGCGTGGGGTGTGGTTGTCGGGTGTCAGTCGACGCACATTCAGTCGTGCACAAGAGCGTGTTGAATTGACATCCCACTTGGTGACACCGAATCATGTCGGGTATGGCACAACGAGTTGTTGTTGAACTGACTGACGATGTCGATGGCAAGCCTGCCGCCGAGACGGTGATGTTTGGCCTGGATGGTAGGACGTTCGAGATCGATCTGTCGGAGAAGAACGCGAAGGCGCTGCGCAGGGAATTGGAGCCGTGGGTCGGTGCCGCCCGTCGGGTGGGTGGCCGCAAGGCCCGCGCCGGGGCTGCGGCGTCGGCGGTCACGGGTGTCGACAACAAGGCGGTTCGGGCGTGGGCCGCCAGCAATGGCATCGAACTGTCTGCCCGGGGCCGCATCCCGGCCGAGGTCATCGAAAAGTTCCGCGCCGCCGGAAACTGACTCACGTCACCCAGCGAAGCATCCGTGGCGCGGCGCCGATCGGTGACCTCGCGGCGCAGGCCGGTCTGAGGATCCTGGTCGGGGACGTGGCGCAGGGGCTGGGATTGGCGAACGTGTGTGGTTGCGGCCGGTCCGGCGCACGCCAAAGACGCGCACCGTGCATGGACGCCCGATCAGTGGGCTTCGACTGCAGGCTGTCCGCTACTTCGACATCGACTACAAGCGGTGGGACCGGCCCCGGACCATAACGGACTGCGTGTGGTCAGCGACACAGACGGATGGCGGCAGCCGAGACTGTCCGCGGCTACGTGTTCCGGATGTCGGCTCGTGTGGTGTGTGGAGCCCCGGCCGAGGCGCAGCTGGCACCTTTCGGCGAGGTACAGGGATCGCTTGGAATACGGCGGAATTGCCGGTATGCCGTTCAGCGAAAGTTCCGGTCCGGTGGGTCCGGTGGCCTGGTATGTCACAGTGATCTCGATCGAGCCGGCGAGCCGGCGGACCTGGCGAGGCCCTTGCTTGATGGGCCGTAGGAGTGGATCGCGAAAGGTGCCGTACACGTGCACTCGCATGCCGGAACCTTCCCCTTGCGTCACGACGGGAACGTCGGCCCGGGCGACCGTTGCCGGTCTACGGCGTTCGGGTCGAGCCGGCGAGGGTCGCCCTTCAACGCGTCTCCGGTGACGTGCGGAGACCTCCAACCCGATCAGGGTCGCCTGATCGAAAGCGGATGGAGCGGGCTCGTCAGTTGGGGAGTCCGGGACCGGCCCCTGCGGCCATTTGGACCTGAGGTTCGCCCACGTTCTGGGGGTGCTTAAGCGTTTCCGCGGGTCCGAATCACACCGATCGCGTGGGCGAACCTTGGACTGCCCGCGGTGTGCCGTGCGGGTCGCCCCGTGGCAAGGTACTTCCCATGGGTGTACGGACCTGGATCGGGCGCTGGCCGGTGTACCGGCAGGTCACCGGCACGGACCCGCTCGGCCGGGGCGCGGCCGCGCAGTCGCCCAGGTCGGCGTCCCTGACACCGCGCACCGCGACGGCGGACCGCGTCGCCCACTCGGTCTGCCCGTACTGCGCGGTCGGCTGTGCGCAGAAGGTGTACGTCTCCGGCGAGCAGGTCGTGCAGATCGAGGGCAACCCCGACTCGCCGATCTCGCGCGGCCGGCTGTGTCCCAAGGGGTCCGCCAGCAAGCAGCTCGTCACCGGTCCGCACCGCCTGACGAAGGTCAAGTACCGCGCGCCGTACGCGACGGAGTGGACCGAGCTCGACCTCGAGACGGCGATGGGCATGGTCACCGACCGCGTCCTCGACGCCCGGCGCAAGGGGTGGCAGGACACCGACGGCGAAGGCCGCATCCTGCGTCGCAGCATGGGGATCGCCAGCCTCGGCGGCGCCACGCTGGACAACGAGGAGAACTACCTCATCAAGAAGCTGTTTACGGCGCTCGGCGCCATACAGATCGAGAACCAGGCGCGGATTTGACACTCCGCCACGGTTCCCGGTCTGGGAACCAGCTTCGGTCGCGGTGGTGCGACGAACACCCAGCAGGATCTGGCGAACGCCGACTGCGTCATCGTCATGGGCTCGAACATGGCCGAGGCCCATCCGGTCGGTTTCCAGTGGGTGGTGGAGGCGAAGGCGCGTGGCGCCAAGGTGATCCACATCGATCCCCGGTTCACGCGCACGAGCGCGCTGGCCGACACCTTCGTCCCGCTGCGGGCGGGCAGTGACATCGCCTTCCTCGGCGGAGTGATCAACTACATCCTCGGCAACGAGAAGGACTTCCGCGAGTACGTGCGGGCCTACACCAACGCCGCCACGATCGTCGGGGAGGACTTCCGCGACACCGAGGATCTCGACGGCCTGTTCTCCGGCTACGACGCCGGGACCGCCTCGTACGACCCGTCGTCGTGGCAGTACGAGGGCATGGGTCGCACGTCGGACGCGGTCGCGCAGTCCGGTGCCCGGGGGAAGGAGACCGCCAGCGGGCTCCAGCACGAGTCCGGCGGCCCCGCGCTGGAGGGCGAGCACCCGCCGCCGCACGACCCCACGCTGCAGAACCCCCGCACGGTGTACCAGATCCTCAAACGGCACTACGCGCGCTACACCCCGGAGGTCGTGGAGGAGATCTGCGGCGTCCCACGGGACCAGTTCCTGCAGGTGTGCGAGGACTGGACGTCGAACTCCGGGCGGGATCGGACGACCGCCGTCGTCTACGCCGTCGGCTGGACACAGCACAGCGTCGGCGTGCAGTACATCCGGGCGGCGGCGATCATCCAGCTGCTGCTGGGCAACATGGGCCGCCCCGGCGGCGGGATCATGGCGATGCGCGGGCACGCGAGCATCCAGGGGTCCACCGACATCCCGACGCTCTTCAACATCCTCCCCGGCTACCTGCCGATGCCCCACGCCGCAGCGCAGCAGAACCTGTCGGACTACATCGAGGGCATCCGCGGCGACAAGCAGAAGGGCTTCTGGCGCAACGCGGACGCCTACGTCGTCTCGCTGCTCAAGGAGTACTGGGGCGACGCCGCGACGGCCGAGAACGACTTCTGCTTCGACTACCTCCCGCGCCTCACGGGGGACCACGGCACCTACCGGACGGTCATGGACATGGTCGACGGCAAGGTGTTCGGCTACTTCCTCCTCGGCCAGAACCCGGCCGTGGGGTCGGCGCACGGGAAGCTGCAGCGCCTCGGGCTGGCGAACCTCGACTGGCTCGTGGTCCGCGACCTCGTGGAGATCGAGAGTGCCACGTTCTGGCGGGATTCGCCGGAGGTCGAGACCGGGGAGATCGTCCCGGAGGAGTGCCGTACGGAGGTTTTCCTGTTCCCGGCCGCCTCGCACGTCGAGAAGGAGGGCACCTTCACGCAGACGCAGCGGATGCTGCAATGGCGCGAGAAGGCTGTCGATCCCAAGGGCGACCAGCGCTCGGAGCTGTGGTTCTTCTACCACCTGGGCCGCCGGCTGAAGGAGCGGCTCGCCCGTTCCACCGACTCGCGCGACCGCCCGTTGCTCGACCTCAACTGGGACTATGAGCTCGACGGCGACGAGCCCCGGGCCGACTCGGTCCTGCGCGCCATCAACGGCTACGACCTGACGACTGGCCGGGTGCTGGACGGCTACCTGGAACTCAACGCCGACGGGACGACGTCGTGCGGCTGCTGGATCTACTCCGGCGTGTACGCCGGTGGGGTGAACCAGGCGGCCCGGCGCACGCCGCGCGGCGAGCAGGACCCCGCCGCCCTTGAGTGGGGCTGGGTGTGGCCCTACAACCGCCGGATCCTCTACAACCGCGCGTCCGCGGACCCGGAGGGCCGGCCGTGGAGCGAGCGCAAGAAGTACGTCTGGTGGGACGCCGAGAAGGGGGAGTGGACCGGCAAGGACGTCCCAGACTTCGAGAAGACCAAGCCGCCTACGTACGTGCCCCCGTCCGATGCGGTCGGCGTCGAGGCGCTGGGCGGCGACGACCCGTTCGTGATGCAGGCGGACGGCAAGGGCTGGCTCTTCGTGCCCAACGGCCTGCAGGACGGCCCGCTGCCGGCGCACTACGAGCCGCACGAGTCCCCGTTCCGCAACCTGCTCTACGGGCAGCAGGCCAACCCGACGCGCAAGGTCTACGGTCGCGGCGACAACCCGTCGAACCCCTCGCCGCCGGAGCGGCACGCCGAGGTCTATCCCTACGTGCTCACCACGTCCCGGCTCACCGAGCACCACACCGCGGGCGGCATGAGCCGTCAGCTCCCGTACCTCTCCGAGCTCCAGCCGGAGATGTTCGTCGAGGTGTCTCCCGAGCTGGCGCGCGAACGTGGCCTGGAGCACCTGGGGTGGGCCCACGTCGTGACGAGCCGCAGCGCGATCGAGTGCCGCGTGCTCGTGACCGACCGTCTGACGCCGCTGCGGGTGCAGGACCGGCTGGTGCACCAGGTCTGGATGCCGTACCACTGGGGATCCACGGGCGTGGTGACCGGCGAGTCGGCCAACGACCTGTTCGGCGTCGCGCTCGACCCGAACGTCCTGATCCAGGAGAGCAAGGTCGTGACGTGCGACGTCCGGCCCGGACGGCGGCCGCGGGGTCGCGAGCTGCTGGAGTACGTCGAGGACTACCGGCGCCGGGCCGGCGTCACGGCGCAGACCGGCACCCGCCTCGCGACGCTCGCCGAGCCGGCGATCACCCACCAGGAGGGTGCAGAGCCGTGAGCGAGGTAGGAGCCGCGGCCGGGTCTGGACCGAGGCGGATCCACGCCGAAGGCGTGCAAGACGCTGAGGGAAGACGCGGTCTTGGCGGCGACGCCCGAGCGAGCAATGGAGCGGAGCCGTGAGCGAGGTAGGAGCCGCGGCCGGGTCTGGACCGAGGCGGATCCACGGCGGAGCCGCGCAGGACGCGGGCGAGGCGGGCCACACAGAGCACCCGCCCCGGGTCGGGTTCTTCACGGACACGAGCGTGTGCATCGGCTGCAAGGCCTGCGAGGTCGCCTGCAAGGAGTGGAACCTCATCCCGGACGACGGCTTCGACCTCCTGGGAATGTCGTACGACAACACCGGGTCGCTCGGCGCCAACACGTGGCGGCACGTCGCGTTCATCGAGCAGGGGCCGGTGCAGCGCGAGCCGGCCGCGCGCGAGCCCGTCGACCTCGGGATGCCGACGTTCGAGCTGCCCGGCGCGCGCACCGGCCCGGAGGGCAGGCAGGAGTTCCGGTGGCTCATGGCCTCGGACGTCTGCAAGCACTGCACGCACGCCGGCTGCCTCGACGTCTGCCCCACCGGTGCGTTGTTCCGCACCGAGTTCGGGACGGTCGTCGTTCAGCAGGACATCTGCAACGGGTGCGGCTACTGCATCTCGGCCTGCCCATACGGCGTGATCGACCGCCGCGAGGACGACGGCCGGGCATGGAAGTGCACCATGTGCTACGACCGGCTGCACGACGGCCTGGAGCCGGCGTGCGCGAAGGCGTGCCCGACCGACTCCATCCAGTTCGGCGTTCTCGACGAGTTGCGCGAACGCGCCCAGGAGCGGGTGGAGCAGCTCCACGAGGCCGGCGTCGCCGAGGCGCGGCTCTACGGCGAGAACCCGGACGACGGCGTCGGGGGAGACGGCGCGTTCTTCCTGCTTCTCGACGAGCCGGAGGTCTACGGGCTGCCGCCCGATCCGGTCGTTCCCACCCGCGACCTGCCCCGCATGTGGCGCTACGCCGGCGCCGCCGCGCTCGCCTTCTTCGGCGCGGGGGTCGCCGTTTTCGTCGAGGGCCGACGCTCGTGACGCGTCGCAGGGGCCGCGGCGACGACGGCGGTCGCGAGCAGCCGATGGTGCCGCCCGCCGAGTTCACGTCGTACTACGGCCGCCCGGTGCTGAAGCCGACGGTGTGGAAGGACGACATCGCCTACTACATCTTCCTCGGTGGCCTGTCCGCCGGGTGCAGCATCCTCGGTGCGGGGGCCGACCAGACCGGGCGACCGGCGTTGCGGAGGGGCACGAGACTCGCGGCGCTCGGCTCGCTGGCGGCGGGAGGTTTCTTCCTCATCCACGACCTCGGGCGGCCGGAGCGGTTCCACCACATGCTCCGGGTGGCCAAGCCGACCTCGCCGATGAGCGTCGGCACGTGGATCCTCACTGCCTACGGCCCGTCGATCGGCCTCGCCGCTGTCAGCGAACTCCTGCCGGCTCGTGTCCGCCGGACCGCCCTCGGCCGCCTGACCGAAGCCCTCGCCCGCCCGGCTGGCCTCGCAGCGGCCGGACTGGCGCCGGCCGTGGCGTCGTACACCGCCGTCCTGCTGTCGCAGACCGCCGTGCCCGCCTGGCACGAGGCGCACGAGGAGCTGCCGTTCATCTTCACGGGGAGTGCGGCGGCCAGCGCCGGCGGGCTGGGGATGATCGTCGCGCCGGTCGGCCAGGCCGCGCCGGCCCGGCGGCTGGCGATGTTCGGTGCCGTCATCGAGCTCGCAGCCTCCCGCCGGCTCGAGAGCCGTCTCGGGCTGGTCGGGGAGCCCTACACGACCGGCCAGGCCCACCGCGAGCTCGAGCGCGCGAGCATGCTCACGGCCGCGGGGGTGCTCGGCTCGATGCTGCTGGGGCGCCGGAGCCGCGCGGCCGCCGTGCTCTCCGGCGCCGCGCTGGTGGCCGGTGGGCTCTACGAGCGGTTGGGCGTGCTGCACGCGGGTGTCGCGTCGGCGAAGGACCCGAAGTACACCGTCGTGCCACAACGTGAGCGGCTGGCGCGGCGCGTGACGCGGCGCGAGCGCGAGGTTCGCCCACGTTCTGGGCGTGCGTAAACGTTTCCAAAGCCCCGGATCACACCGATTACCTGGGCAAGCCTTGGCGGCGCCGGGGTTAGTGGACCACCAGTGTGATGCCCTCCTGCGGCGGCACCAGCTCGCCGATCACCGGGTAGCCCGGCAGCTCACCGGCGACGAGCAGCCCGCCGGAGGTCTGCGCGTCCGCCAGGAGCAGGGCCTCCTCCTCGGCGACGCGCGAGAGGTCCGCCCGCGGGCGCACCCAGTCGAGGTTGCGGCGGGTGCCGCCGCTCACGTAGCCGTCGGCCAGGGCCCTGCGCGCGCCGTCGAGGTAGGGGACCGCCGCGGCCTCCACCACGGCGGTGACGCCGCTGGCCCGCGCGAGCTTGTGGAGGTGACCGAGGAGCCCGAACCCGGTCACGTCGGTCGCGCACACGGCGCCGGCCGCCAGCGCCGCGCGGGAGGCGCGCGCGTTCAGCGTCGTCATCGCGTCGATCGCCTGTGGGAACACCTCGCCGGTGGCCTTGTGGCGCGAGCCCAGGACGCCGGTGCCGAGCGGTTTGGTGAGGGTCAACGCGACACCGGCCCGGCCGGCGTCGTTGCGAAGGAGTCGTTCGGGGTCCGCGAGGCCCGTCACGGCCATCCCGTACTTGGGCTCCGGGTCGTCGACGCTGTGGCCCCCGGCGACGTGGCAACCCGCCGCGGAGGCCACGTCGAGCCCGCCGCGGAGCACCTCCCCGGCGAGGTCGAACGGGAGGACGTCGCGGGGCCAGCCGAGGAGGTTCACCGCGACGACCGGCCGGCCACCCATGGCGTAGACGTCGGAGAGCGCGTTGGCGGCGGCGATCCGGCCCCAGTCGTAGGCGTCGTCCACGACGGGGGTGAAGAAGTCAGCGGTCGCGACGAGGGCACCGGCGTCGGTGACGACCACCGCGGCGTCGTCGCCGTCGTCCAGGCCGACTGCGAGCGATCCGGCCTCACCCGGGAGCGGTCCGGGCCGGCGGAGACCGGCGACCACGTCCTCGAGGTCACCGGGCGGGATCTTGCAGGCACACCCCCCGCCGTGGGCGTACTGCGTGAGCCGGACCTTGGCGGTGGTCGTCGTCATGCACGCCACCCTAGGCACGCGATACTGGGCACGCCCTGCCGCGTGAGCGGCCGGGGGAGGCGTTCGGGTAGCTGGTGCTCCCCGCGGTCTTCAAAACCGTAGTGGCCGAGTATCTCGGCCAGGCGGGTTCGATTCCCGTCCGCCTCCGCGACGTGCCTACAGTGACCGCTGTGGAGACCGCGGACGAGGTTTCGGCTCGCCGTCGCATTCCCCGGACCGACGCCGTCCTGGCCGACACCAGGCTGGTCGCCGCGGGCGAGCGGCTCGGGCGGGACGCCGTGAAGGCGGCCGTGGTCGCGGCGCAGGACCGGGCCCGTCGTGGCGAGATCGCGCCGGAGGAGGTCGCGGACGCGGCGGTCGCTGGCCTGCCGGAGCGCGCGGCCTCCCTGCGCCATGTCCTCAACGCGACCGGCGTCGTCCTCCACACCAACCTCGGGCGCGCGGCACTGTCCGAGGCCGCGGTCGAGGCGGTGTGCGCGGCGTCGGGCACCACCGACGTGGAGCTCGACCTCCCCACCGGCCGCCGCGCCCGCCGGGGTCGGGGTGCCCTCGACGCCCTCGCGAAGGCCGTCCCCGCCGCAGAGGCGGTGCACGTGGTGAACAACGGTGCCGCCGCGCTCGTGCTGGCCGCGACCGCGCTGGCCCAGGGCCGCGAGATCGTCGTGAGCCGGGGCGAACTCGTCGAGATCGGCGACGGCTTCCGCCTGCCGGACCTCCTGCAATCCACGGGCGCGCGCCTGCGCGAGGTCGGCACCACCAACCGCACGGCCCTGCGCGACTATGCCGCGGCGATCGGTCCAGACACGGGGTTCGTGCTCAAGGTGCACCCGTCGAACTTCGTCATCTCCGGCTTCACCGCCGCCGTGCCGGTGGCGGAACTGGCCACGCTCGGCCCGCCGGTCGTCGTCGACATCGGCTCCGGCCTGCTCGCGCCGGACCCCCTGATCCCCCACGAACCCGACGCCGCAACCACGCTCTCCGCCGGTGCGGCCCTGGTCACCGCCAGCGGCGACAAGCTGCTCGGCGGCCCGCAGGGCGGCCTGCTGCTCGGTCGGGCCGTCATGGTGGAGGCCCTCCGGCGCCACCCCCTGGCACGCGCGCTTCGCGTGGACAAGCTCACCCTGGCGGCGCTCGAGGCGACCCTCACCGGACCCACGACTCCCACGGCCGCCGCCCTGCACGCCCGGCCCGGGGAACTCCGCGCGCGGGCGGACGCCGTGGCCGCGCGCCTGCGGGCGGCGGGGCTGCGGGCGGACGCCGTCGCGACCGAGAGCGTGG
>NZ_CDWTMG010000046.1:8794-26380 GCF_977945845.1 Frankia sp. CcMO1 | reverse complement strand
GACAGGTCCACCGGTGCGGGCGGCGCGTCCTCCGCGCGAGGTCGCTGCCGGCCCTCGGGCCGGGAGCCGGCGAGGGCGGCGGAGCCGGCGAGGGCGATGACGACGATCCACGCGGACGACGTGTGCGCCCTGGTCAGCGCGGCCAGGGCGTGGAGCCAGCCCTGGCCGAGGTAGTCGCCGTCGCTGAACGTCTGGACGTCGCGGCCGTACCAGGTCGCCCCCGTGAAGAGGGCCAGGTTGACGGCGAAGGCCGCGATCCACGTATCCCGCCTCGCCAATCCTCGGTGCGCGCGGCCGGCCCAGAGCCCGGCCACCACCCGGCTGATCCCGACGGCTCCGACCAGCAGCAGGACCGGCAGCAGCAGGGTCACCGGCTCGCCCCACTGCGCGGCCCACCCGCCGCCGGCCGTCAGCGACACGCTGGTGACCTGGCCGGCGACCGTGCCGACACCGAGGACGGCGAGCAGGACCCACTGGTCCCGTCGTCGCCCGGGGTCATCGGCCAGGGCCTGCCGCCAGAGCCCGAGTCCCAGGGTGGCGGCAAGCAACGTTCCGGTCAGCAGCCCGGCGACCAGGGTGCCGGCACCGGCCACGGTGGTGGCGACGAAGAGGTCCTGCCACAGGTAGTGCACCGACCCCCACGTGGTGGCGAGCAGGGCGGCAAGGCAGAACACGTCCGCGCCCCGGGGCACGGCCAGCAGGGCGGGCCGGCGCAGGATCTCGACCCTTCGCTCACGAGTGGGGTGAGTGGCGAACGGGCGGGCTCGCCGGGGTCGGGGGGCACCGGCAGCTTTCAGCACCGCTTCCTGCTCTCCCGCGAGCCCGCCCCGCGCGGCACGCAGGTCCGCCTCGAGTTCGCGGGTGCGCAGCACGGAGAAGGACAGCAGCGCAGCGACGGCGAGCAGGATCCCGCCGCGGGCGCAGTAGTCCGCCAGCAGGTCCCGTCCGGGGCCGGATGGTCCGAGCCCCCTGCCCGCCATCCACTGCTGGATCTCCAGGATGACCGCTGGCGCGAGCAGGACGGGCAGCATGGCCCACCACACGCCCCGGGCCAGCCACACCAGGGTGACGTCTCCGGCTGCGACGTGCGCGAGCTCGTGCCGCAGTACCGCGTCGAGCTGAGCCGGGGACCGGGCCAGCAGGCCAGGCGGCAGCACGATCGTCGGCTGTCCGGGCCGGCCCGCGGTGTACGGCTCGCGAAGCCGCAGGGAACCGATCCGCACTCGCGGGCAGCGCCTCAGCCCCGCGGCCGCAGCCAAGTCGCCGACCCGGTCCTGCACCCACGAGGGCGCCGGCCCCGGACCGCCACGGCGCAGCGCCCGTTCGGCCAGGGCCAGCATGATTGCCAGTCCGATCAGCAGCGCGACGGCCGCGCCCACCACACCGGCCCAGCCCTGGCGGTGATCGGCCGGTGCGATGCACGGGTCGAAGACCGCCGACCACGCCGGCAGCCCGGCGGCGTCCTTCGGGAACGGCCCAGCGGCGGCGGCGCACCGCTGCAGCGCCGCGGCCCACTCCCGCCGGAAGAAGTCGTCGTGCACGAACCGGCCGGCGAAGGTCCCGGCAACCAGGAGAGCCACGACCAGCGTCAGGTACCCGCCCCGGGACGGCGTGGGCAGCGCGGCGGGTGCAGACCGCATCCCCGAACCTGACGCGGCCGGTGTCAGGGTGGTGCTCACGTGACCGTTCCCCAGACGCGAAGAACCTCGATCACGGCGTCCGCCGTGCGTTCCACGCTGTCGTCGTCGTAGCCCGACTCCACGGTGATGATCGCGAAAACAGCGCGGATCTCACGCTCCTCGTCCTGCCCGATGAGGCTGACCGTCAGCTCCGCCCTCGTCGTCGTCGACCGGACGGCCGGCGCCATCGGCGCCGCGGCCACGCCCGGGAACAGCCCGACCGCAGGATCTGCGAGTTCCGGACCCGCACCGTCCGGTCCGGCCGGCTGGTCAGGGATCGCCACGTGCCGACCGGCGCCGCGACGTCGGAAGACCGCGTCCAGGGCGCGCCGGGTCGGCTCGCTCAGGGCTTCGGCGGCGAGATTGCCCGCCGCCCCCACCACGACCTGACCCAGGACCGCGCACAGCGCCAGCGCGAGACCACTGATGGCGGGGAACTGGTTGCCGCCCAGCGCGACCGGCACCCGGCACCGCGCCGGTGACAGCACTGCCGAGGGCTCCGCCCGGAAACCTTCCACGACCGCCGGGAAGATCTCCAGCTCCGGGCCTGCGACCCGCGCGACGACGTCCCGGCTCACCGCCACGACATCGTCCATGGTCACGCCACCGCTGGACCGTTCGACGACGGTCCACGCATTCCGCTCGCGCCTGCCCCAAGCCATGCCCGTCGCCCCCCGTCGATGGCCCCGCCGAGAGATATTACACAACCCAAAGTGATCGATCGATCACTTGTCGCTAATTCCGGGCTGGACGCACGCCGGTCAGGCTCCGAGCCGGCGCAACCAGGAGCACTCGAGGGGGTCAGCGAATGCCCGTCCGGTGGCCCCGGTCGGCCGACCGGGCGCGAGACACCCCGCGGTGACCACCAGAACCTTCGGCTGATGTTCCCGTGGGCCCGTGGGCCCGTGGGCGAAGGTGCGATCGGCCGGAACGGTCGACCTCAGCTCGGTTGCTGGGCGGCGCGCGCCTGTCCGGTGCCGCGACCTTCGGGGGCGCGAGCTGATCAGGACGAGGTCGACCAGTCCTGCACGTCGATCCGCTGACCGCCGTACCGGGGGGCGAAGAAGCTCAGGACGTTCTGGGACTTCAGCCGTTGATGGTCGATGAGCGGGTCGGAGTAGTAGACGGGGTCGGACGTGTATCGAATTACCCAGTCGGTCCAGCCGGACGACTTCGAGGCTGTCTGCACATGCATCTTCTTCGTACTGGAGTCACCGCTGACCACGTAGAGGTTGTCGTTGGAGTCGACGGCGATGTCGCCACGGGCCATGCGCTCCAGGAACGGCGTGTACGTCTGATGCCAGACCTTGGAAGCCTTGTCCCGCCAGTAGTGCACGAGGACCGCGCTGTTGCGGGCCGATGTGAAGTCCGAGTTGTCGGCGGCGGACGACGGCAGGTGGGAGGCGAGCACGTGGACGACGCCGGCGGCGTCGACTACCTGCGACTCCTGGTTCATCAGGCCACGGTTCTGCCCGATCGACCAGACCTTGAGCGACGACGAGTCGGAGGTCAGCGGGCTGGACCCGGTGGTCGCGACGACATTGCCGGCGTTGTTGCGCCAGGTGCGGCCGTAGTCACGGCTGTAGGCGTAGTACAGGTCGTGATTGGTGCTGCCGTTGGGTGTCTCGCGGACGGTCCACGTGACGTGCAGCAGGTTCGTGGAGTCGTACTCGATGCCGAAGAGGTAGGCGTTGTTGTCCGCCGACGTCCCGTTGATGAACTGTCCGACGTAGGTCCAGGAACCGGACCGGTACTCGTAGAGCACCTCGTCACCCGCGCCGCTCGCCCCGGTGCGGATCGCGAGTTGCAACCTGCCGTCCGCCGCGCTCAAGAACTGCGGGTAGGTCACCTGCGACATGCTCGTGGACGTCAGGCTGGTCTGGACACCGCCGAAACTTCCCGTCGTCCAGCTCGCACTGTCCGGTGACGTCGCCATGCCGGCCACCGACTTGATGTAGCGGAGCTGGCTGGAGTGCATGTCGAACGCGAGATGGATCGTGCCGTCCGCGGGCGCGATCCCGAGACAGATGACGTTGTGCGAGTCGGTCGACGACGTCTGGTAGCTGGTGAGCCGCACGTTCTCCCATGACGTCGAGGGCAGTTTGCGGCGGGAGAGGTTGACGTAGCCGTCCTGGTCCCAGAAGGCGGCGTACTCCCACCCGTTGAAGGTCACGATGCCGTCCTGCTGGAACGACTCGCCGTTCATGTATCCGCTGTAGGACTCCGCGGTGCGGCCGTTCGTCGTCAGGGTGCTGATCGCCGTTCGCGTCACAGAGGGAGGCGCAGCCACTGCTTCGAGTGCCGGGGCGACGACCAGCAGGGCGCTCGTCGCCACCGCACCCGCAACCACGATCGTCATCCGTCGTGGGTTGATGAAACGTTTCATGTTCGGCGCCCGTTCTGCTGCGGACCGGATGTGGGGTTGGTCGCAATAGTGCAGTGTTTCCGCGACAAGTCAAGAGTTGCGGTTGGTCCGGTGCCGGGACGAACCGTCGTCCCGCGCCGATGCGGTCGGGCACCCGCCGGTAGTACGATAAGAACGAGTTCTAGTTTGGACAGGTGTTCAGCCAGGTGTCCAACCCCGTGGCACGGCCTCGACGGCAGGCGCCCGGGCCAGATCGGGAGACGGGAGGCCCGGTGAGAACCAGACTGCAGTGCCCCTGCGGCACGACCATCACCGGCTCGGACGAGGACGACCTCGTGGAGCGCGTCCAGGCGCACCTGGCCGCCGAGCATCCGGGCCACGAGTACGGACGGGACGAGATCCTCTTCCTGGCCATCTGAGGCTCGCCACGGGCTGGCCCGCTGCCGGAGCTCGGCTGCGTGACCTTCAGGTGAAGGGGAGTGGGAGGAGGCGCGATGCCGGGCGCAGAGGTGAAGCCGACCTTCTGCAGGATCTGCGAGCCGCTGTGCGGAATGCTCGCCACCATCGAGCAGGGGCGCCTGATTTCTCTGCGTCCGGACCCGGACCACCCGCTCTCCCGCGGTCAGGCGTGCCCCAAGGGCATCGCTTTCACCGAGGTGCAGAACGATCCCGACCGCGTGCTGCGGCCGTTGCGCCGGCTGCCGGACGGGACGTTCGAGGAGGTGTCGTGGGAAGCCGCGCTGGGTGACATCGCTGCGCGGCTGCGCCGGATCTGGGACGAGGCCGGCGGCGGCGCCCTGGGGAGCTATCTCGGAAACCCGCCGGCCTTCTCCTACTCGGCGCCGGTGTGGCTGGGCCTGCTGTGCCGGCGGTTGGGGGTCGTCCACCAGTTCACGTCCGGCTCGCAGGACATCAACAGCCGCTTCGTCGCCAGCAAGCTGCTCTACGGCGCGGCCAGCCAGTTGCCGTTCCCGGACCTGCCGCGGACCGACTTCCTGTTCATGCTGGGCGCGAACCCTCACGTGTCGCACGGCAGCGCCCTGACAGCGCCGCGCATCAAGGACGAGCTCAAGGGAATCGTGGCACGGGGCGGTCGGGTCGTGGTGGTCGACCCGCGACGCACCGAGACGGCGCGCGCCTACGAACACGTGCCCGTTCGTCCCGACGGTGACGCCTGGCTGCTGCTGTCGATGCTACAGGTGATCTTCGCCGAAGGGCGCGTCGATCGTGCGGCGATCGCGGAGCAGACCAGCGGCGTCGACTGGCTGGAGCGGGTCGTCGCGGGCTACCCACCCGAGGTGACCGAGCCGCAGTCGGGCGTCCCCGCCCAGATCGTGCGTGATGTGGCCCGAGACTTCGCGACCGCCCGCAGCGCCGCCGCCTACGGGCGTACGGGCGCGTGTCTCGGTCGCCACGGGACCCTCGTGAACTACCTGCTCGACGCGCTCAGCATCGTGACGGGCAATCTCGATCGGGCGGGCGGGACCCTGTTCTCGCACGGAGTGATCCCGTTGGAGGATCTCGCCGAGCGCGCCGGGATGATGACGTACGGCGCGAGCCGATCGCGGGTGGGCGACTTTCCCGACCTCATGGGGATGTTCCCGGCCGCGACCATGGCCGACGAGATCACCACACCCGGCCCCGGTCGGCTGCGGGCACTCATCGTCACCGGTGGCAATCCGGTGCTCACGGTCCCGGACGGCGCCCGACTCGCGACGGCGCTCGACCGGCTCGACCTCCTCGTGTCGCTCGACCTGTACGTCAACGAGACCAACCGCCACGCGCACTACGTGCTGCCGACCACGACGTTCCTCGAGCGGGAGGACCTGCCGGGCGTGCTCGCCGCCACCTCGGTGCGGCCGTTCTTCCAGGCCACGGGCGCCGTCGTGGAGCCGTACGGCGAGGCGCGTCAGGAGTGGCAGATCTACGAGGAACTGCTGCACCGGATGGGTTTGGCCGTGAACGGGCACGGTACGGGGATCGTCAATCGGGCCGTGCTTGCGCTTGAGCGCCGGGGGGTCGCGCGGGTGACCCCAGGACGCATGTTCGACCTGCTCCTTCGTCTGGGACGGTTCGGTGACCGGTTCGGGCTCCGGCGCGGCGGCCTGAGCGTGAGGCGGGCGCTCGCAGAACACCCGCATGGTGTCGTGCTGAGTTCCCATGCCGCCACCGGCCGGCGCAATCACGCCGTACGGCACCGCCACCACAAGGTGCGGCTCGACCCCCCGGAGATCGCGACCGAACTGACCCGCCTCGGTGACCGTCATCCGGCCGATCCGGACTACCCCTTGCGGCTGATCGGGATGCGGGAGATGCGCTCACAGAATTCGTGGCTGCACAACAGCGCCACCCTGATGAAAGGAAACCGAGTCCACGCCGCCCGGATCAACCCGATCGACGCGGACTCAGCCGGCCTGGTCGACGGCGGCCGGGTGCGGGTGGTTTCGCCGCTCGCCTCGATCGTTACTCAGGCGCACGTCACCGATGACGTCGGACCCGGCACGGTCGCCGTACCCCACGGCTGGGGGCACCAAGGGGGATGGCGACGCGCCAACGCCGCCAGCGGCGCCAACACCAACCTGTTGATGTCCAGCGACGCCGGCGACCTCGAGCGACTGGCGGGCATGGCAGTGTTGAACGGGGTTGCGGTGCGTCTGGAGCCGGTCCGGCCCTAACCCCTTCCGCCCGCCCGGGCACGGCGTGGACTTGACCTCCCGCCTGTTCCGGCGCTGCAGCGCACGCCACCACCACCTCACCTGTCGCCTCTGCCGTCCCACTTCTCAGCACCCGCCACCCGCGGTGGAGGTCGCCGCTCGGCCGAGTCGCGCGGTCGGCTGATCCACGGGTCGCGTTCGTGGACGACCACCTGATGTTCCGGCTCGGCATGGCGCCGCTCCTGGCGCGCCTGGACGGCATCGAGGCGACGCGGGATCTGGTCCGGCGACGTCCGGTCGAACACGCGGAACGTGCCCATCCAGTCCGGGCGCGATCGGGTCGCAACCCGACTCAGCAAAACTGCCCTGAAATCGTTTGCGACATCGCTGTCAGCAGACTTTCGCTGAGTGGAGTTGCGAGAGTCGCGGCGCCGCCACTCGCCATGCTCCCTCGGTTTGCTCGGTGCACGGAAGGGCCTGCTAGCGCGAGCTGTCTCCGGCCTTAGCGCCGTTGGGGAACGCCACACGCGACCCACGGCATCGCGAAAGCCCTTGACTGCTGCGGTGGAGGGACGTGGGTGTCACGGATCTCGCCCCCGCGGATCCGACCGCATCCGGCAATCGACAACCCCAGGCGACAGAAGGCGACGACCCGGCGCCCATGATCATCAATGCGTGACGTTGGTCACAGCGATGAATTGGGGTGGGCCACTCGTTGTGGCGGAGGCGCCGACCCCGGGGCGGCTGGCGTCAGGGGCCCGAACCCCACCGCGAACCCCTTTGCGGATTCCGGCACAAGGGGCATCCCGGGCTGTGGAATCAAATACCCGACTGCCGCTGACCTGCGGTGGAGCGCGCCCGAAGGGATTCGAACCCCTAACCTTCTGATCCGTAGTCAGATGCTCTATCCGTTGAGCTACGGGCGCATGATCTTGAGTTGTCACAACTGCAACACGGGGATGCCAACCTGACCGGAGGGCGACCGTCGCCGCCTCGACGGCCCGACAACCATAGCGGCTCCCACGGTGCCGCAAGAACTCGGTAGACGTGCGCCGGGCGACCACTCCCCGCTTCCGTCGTGGCCCCGAAGGGACCCGATGTCGGCGGCCGTCACGCGGTGTGGTGGGAAAATGCAAGGGCGGGGCAATGGTTGGCTCTGTTGGGTGTGACACACAGTAAACGTTGTCAAAGACACTGTGCGCCCGTGCATCAGAACTTTCTGCAACCTCTTGCAGTGCCCCTGCAAGTGATTCCATGCAGGTCAGGCCCTTGTGGCAATCATCACCAGACGCGGCGTCCTGACAAGTTTCGTTAACACGCCGGACGTCTTACTGTGGATTGATCCCGCGGACACCGGCGTTCCGGTCACTGACTGTAGTCGCTGGGGTCTTCATGGCTGGCCTTACCGACGGCCTCGTCGTCGTGCACCGGATCCAGCCCGGCGGACGCAGAACCACGAGGAAGGGCAGCCCCGTGACCACGATTGACAACTCTCGGACCACGACAGAGGTTCCAAATACCAACGGCCCCACCAAACATGCCCGTCTCGCCGCCTGGGTTGCCGAGGTCGCCGCTCTGACGGAACCGGACGCGATCCACTGGATGGACGGCTCCGACGCCGAGTACGAGCGGCTCGTGGCCGGGCTCGTGGCGGATGGCACCTTCGTCAAGCTCGACAAGAAGCCCGACTCCTACTGGTGCGCCTCCGACCCCAGCGACGTCGCCCGGGTCGAGGACCGCACCTTCATCTGTTCGGTCGACCCCGCCGACGCCGGTCCCACCAACAACTGGATGGACCCGGGCGAGATGCGGGCCCTCATGACGGGTCTGTACCGCGGTTCTATGCGCGGGCGCACGATGTACGTGATCCCGTTCTTGATGGGTCACCTGGACGCCCCGAGCCCCATGTTCGGCGTCGAGGTCACCGACAGTGCGTACGTCGCGGCGTCCATGCGGATCATGGCGCGCGTGGGGACCGCGGTTCTCGAGGCGATGGGCCAGGACGCTCCGTACGTCCCCTGCCTTCACTCGGTCGGTGCCCCGCTCGAACCCGGCCAGAAGGACGTTCCCTGGCCCTGCAACGAGACGAAGTACATCACCCACTTCCCCGAGTCCCGTGAGATCTGGTCCTACGGGTCCGGATACGGCGGGAACGCGCTGCTGGGCAAGAAGTGCTACTCGCTCCGCATCGCCAGCGTCATGGCGCGCGACGAGGGCTGGCTCGCCGAGCACATGCTGATCCTCAAGCTGACCAGCCCGGAGCGGAAGGTCTACTACATCGCCGCCGCCTTCCCGAGCGCGTGCGGCAAGACCAACCTCGCCATGCTGGAGCCGACCGTCCCGGGCTGGAAGGTCGAGACCCTGGGTGACGACATCGCCTGGATGCGGTTCGGCGACGACGGCCGGCTCTATGCCGTGAATCCCGAGGCCGGCCTGTTCGGCGTCGCGCCCGGCACCGGCTGGGAGACCAACCCCAACGCGATGCGTGCCATCGACAAGGGGAACTCCGTCTTCACGAACGTCGCGCTCACCGACGGCGGTGACATCTGGTGGGAGGGCATGACGCCGGAGCCTCCGGCGCACCTGACCGACTGGAAGCACCGCGACTGGACGCCGGACAGCTCCGAGCCGTCCTCGCACCCGAACTCGCGCTTCTGCACCCCGATCCGCAACTGCCCGATCCTGGCGCCCGAGTACGACGACCCCAAGGGCGTCCCGATCTCTGCGATCCTGTTCGGCGGCCGTCGCGGGACGACGATCCCCCTGGTGACCGAGGCCCGCGACTGGGTCCACGGCACGTTCCTCGGCGCCACCCTCTCCAGCGAGACGACGGCGGCGGCCACGGGTGCGGTCGGAGTCGTCCGGCGTGACCCGATGTCGATGCTGCCGTTCATCGGCTACCACATGGGTGACTACTTCCAGCACTGGCTCGACGTCGGCAAGGACGCCGACGCCAGCAAGCTGCCGAAGATCTTCTACGTGAACTGGTTCCGCCGCGACGGCGACGGCAAGTTCCTCTGGCCGGGCTTCGGCGAGAATTCGCGCGTCCTCAAGTGGGTCGTGGAGCGCATCGAGGGCCGGGCCGCCGCGGTGGAGACGCCGATCGGTCACGTCCCCACGACGGAGTCCCTCGACGTCGACGGCCTCGACCTCGATGAGGCGACGCTCCGGCGGGTGCTCGAGGTCGACGCGGAGGAGTGGAAGGCCGAGATCCCGCTCATCCAGGAGTGGTTCGACAAGATCGGTGAGAAGACGCCGACGACATTGCTCACGGAGCTCGACGGGCTGCGCGCCCGGCTCGGGCTCTCCTGATCGGAACCACCGCCGGCGGGCGTCGGCGAGGCCGACCGCCTGGGGTGGTGGACGAACGGCTCGGGGACCGGGTTCCCCTGCCCCCTGCTGCCCCGGGGCGGGTAGCCCCGGAACCTGGGCAACCGCAGGCCGGCCGACGACTCATCGGCCGGCCTGCGCCGCTATCCCGCGGCCGGGGGCAGGCAGCGCGCCTTCACTCGTAGAGCACGTACTCCGGTTCCGGGCGCAGCGCGAGCACCTGGGCCGGCGTCATGAGCGGCCCGTGCTCCGTGTCCTCGTCGAAGAACAGCTTGAAACCCGCGCGGACTTGCGGCGGCAGGGTCGCCGTGATCCGACGCCAGGTCGCGAGCTTGTCCGCGCGAGCGCCGATCCCGTCGACGCTCACGATGACGGGGACGCGCGGGTGGTGCCGCAGCTGGCCCACCTTGGAGATGATCCGGGGCGCCAGCTGGTGGACGACCATCGCCTTCTGCGGCAGCCGGTACATGGCCACGATCCGGTCCAGGTACGTGGCGACGGCGTCGAGTTCCCGCCCGCTGGTGCGCCCGTAGACGCGCCCCGGGACGCTCCCGGGGCCCACCGCCCACTCCGGGTCGAGAGCCAGCCCGACGTCCGGCTGCCGCAACCACCGCTCCAGGCCCCGGACCTCGGAGAGGAAGTCCGAGCGGCCGGGCTGGATGTTCAGCAGCAGCATCGCCCGGTGCCGCCGCGCGGCGGCCAGATGGACGTCGATCACGGCGTCGTCCACCCGCGTCCGGTACAGCCGGTCGCGGCCGGGCTTGGCCTGCGCGACCACCGCGATGAGCTCCAGCACCGGCATGGGTTCGCGCCGCCCCGCGTACCTGACGCCCAGACGTTCGATCTCCGCCACGCGGTCGTCGATCCTGCCGACCCCGAGCCTGCCGAACGCCGCCGTTCCGGGACCGCCGGCGAAGCCCACCAGCCGGTACCTCGGAAAGATCGACGTCCCGCCGCGGGGGAGCTGCGGTGGCTCCGGCGGGCGGGTCGCGCTCGGTGGGGCCGGGGCCGCGGACGGGGTCCCTGACGGTCCGGAGTCGGACCCGGCGTCGGTGGGTACGCCACCCGGCCGTGGCGCGCGCTCGCCCCCTGTCACGGCTTCCCTGGACGGCGTCGCGAGGAAGATCAGTCCGACCAGCGCCACGAGACAGGCGGATACGACGGCCCCGGTGGTGAGACGCGCAGTGATGAACGTCACGCGCGGCCGTGCCACTATGAGCCAACACCTCCCACGGCGTCCTCGGGGCGCGAGCCCGGGAACCGGACCGGGGTGGCCCGGGTGCCGACCGTGAGTTGGCACCCGGGGCCGATGACTGCGGAGGCGGCGGGATTTGAACCCGCGATGGGGTTGATGCCCCAAACCCGCTTAGCAGGCGGGCGCCATAGACCGGACTAGGCGACGCCTCCCATACCCCGTGACCGGGCAAGGGTAGCCGTCCTGCCGGACGTCGGGCAAAGCCGATCCGTAGCGGCGTGGGATGCGTAAGAGTTTGGCGGAGGGCAACGCTGCCTTTCGATGACCGTGCACGAATCGAACATGCCGGTATCGCCCAGGGATCGCCGGTGTAACGGAACGGTAGCTCGGTGCTGGTGTCGTGGAACAATGACACGCCGCCCGCCGGCAGCCGTTCGGAAGGAGGAGTGAGTGGCCCAGATCGAGTCGCACTCCCCTAGGCGGTCACGCCGTGAGGCGGAGCGGGCGGAGGCCTTCCGCAGGTACCCGTCCCCAGCGGCCGAACACGGGCCCGATCGCCACCCCGAGTCCAGAACCCCGGAGTACCGGACCCCGGAGTACCGGACCCCGGAGTACCGGACGCCGGAGTACGAGGCGGCTGAGTCGCGGGCGCCCGAGTACCTCACGCCTGAGCAGTACCGGGCACCTGAGCGCCGAACGCCCCCTGGGCAGTGGGCACCGCGGCCGAGCCATCCGAACCATCCGGAGCAACCTGCTCGGCGTACGGCCCAGCACCCGGCTGGCCCGTACCAGGCGGACCCGTACCAGGCGCGCACGTCGCAGGCCTCGCAGGACGGACGGCGCTCGCCGTCTCCCGGGTCGCCCGCCTATCCAGGGGCGCCTGCGGCTCCCGCCCAGCCGGGTTCCCGGCGCCCCGCACGGCGAGGGACGCCGCCGCCGGAACCGGAGGGGTACGCGCCGTCACCGTCGGACACGGCGTACCACGCGCCGTCGGGCGACCCGGCGCCCCACGCGCGGGCGCAGCCACCGGCCGACCGCGGCCAGCGGACGACGACGTACACCGCGGCGGGCGCCGCGGTCCCCAAGCACGCGCACGCCTCGCACGTGCACGCCGCGCCTCGACGCTCCCAGCGCTCGGCGGACCGGCTGCCCCCTCCTTCCGGGCCGCGGCGCCCGCAAGGACGCCGGCCGTCCGTCCTCTTCGCGCCGTTCCACGGCCCGCGCCGCGGCAGCCACGCGACGCCGCTCGGTCAGGGCTTCACCTGGGTCATCGCCTGGACCGTGCTCGGCGCCGTCGTGCCGGGATCCGGTCTCGTCGCGGCCGGACTGCGGCGGGTCGGCGGGCTTCTACTCGGGCTGGTCGGCGTCGGTGTCGTGCTGCTGGCAGCGGTCGCGCTGGTCGGCGACCCGATCGCGCGGGCGGCCGCCATCGCGGTCAGCCCGCAGAAGCTGCTGATCGTCGCGATCGTCGTCGCCTTGGGCGCCCTCGCATGGATCGCGCTCATCGTCGCCACCAACGGGCAGCTCCGGCGCTATGCCAACCTCACCGCGGCCCAGCAGGCGTTCTGCACGCTCATCGTCCTCGCGCTTGCGGCCGGCGTCGCGCTCCCGGCCTACAAGGTCGGCAGCTACGCCATGATCCAGCGCGACCTTGTCACCTCCGTCTTCTCGAACGGGAAGACGGACGGCCTGGCGCCCGACGCCGGCGCGGCTGACCCGTGGGCGGAAGTCCCGCGCGTCAACGTCCTGATGGTGGGCAGCGACGCCGGGCCCACCCGGACCGGTGTCCGGCCCGACAC
Organism: Frankia sp. CcMO1; assembly: GCF_977945845.1. Lineage (NCBI taxonomy): Bacteria > Bacillati > Actinomycetota > Actinomycetes > Frankiales > Frankiaceae > Frankia > Frankia sp. CcMO1. Next base: position 13,358 of record NZ_CDWTMG010000046.1, on the reverse strand, counting down.
GCTGATCCTCGCGAGCATCAACACCAAGAGCGGGGACACCACGATGTTCAGCCTCCCGCGGAACCTCGAGCGGGTGCCCTTCCCGAGCGGCACCCCGGGCGCCGAGGCGTGGCCGAACGGATTCTTCTGCGAGTCGCACCAGTGCCTGCTGAACGCCGTCTGGCAGTGGGGCGAGCAGAACAAGAGCAAGTACTACCCGGACGACCCGCGTCCGGGCCTCACCGCGACCGAGCAGGCGGTGGAGGGCGTGCTGGGCCTTCGCGTGGACTACTACGCGCTCGTCAACCTCCAGGGTTTCCAGGACTTCGTGGACGCCATGGGCGGTGTGACGGTGGACGTGAAGCAGGACCTGCCGATCGGCGGCAACTCGAAGAACCGCCGCGCGGAGGGCTGGATCTACAAGGGCGACGACCAGAAGCTCAACGGGTTCAAGGCCCTGTGGTTCGCCCGGTCGCGCTGGTCCACGGACGACTTCGACCGGATCCGCCGCCAGCGGTGCGTGATCGGCGCCGCGATCCAGCAGGCGGATCCCAAGAAGCTCGCACTCGGGTTCCCGAAGCTCGCGTCCGCGGCGAAGGACAACCTCGCGACGGACATCCCGCAGCAGCACCTGCAGGCCTGGGTCGGACTGGGCCTGAAAGTCAAGGGGTCGAGCGTCCGGAGCCTCGCGTTCACCAACGAGGTCATCGCCGACCGCAGCAACCCCGACTTCCCCGCCATGCGGGACCTCGTGCAGAAGGCGCTCAACCCGCCGAAGAAGGCGACCAAGGCGCCCAGCGCGACCGCGTCCACCCCGTCCGGCGGGACCGGAACGGGTGCGTCGGGGCAGGACCCGAAGCAGTCGGCCGAACCGAAGGACCCGAAGGAAGCGCAGGACGTCAAGGACGTCTGCTAGGGCCCCATGCGTCGATCATGCAATTCGGGACGATCATGCAATCCCGGCTTCATCGCTCTCCTGTCAGGTGCGTGACCGGGGCTCTTCGAAGAGCCGGGATTGCATGATCGTCCCCGATTGCATGATCGACGCCTAGCGGGCGGCGGCCTCGCTCGACTCCGGGGTGACGACGTCGAGGCCGCCCTCGGCGTACCGGGCCCGCAGCACCTTCTTGTCGAACTTGCCGACGCTGGTCTTCGGGACCTCCGGGATGAACGCCCACCGCTCGGGCACCTGCCACTTCGCGACCCGCCCGGCCAGGAACGCCTGCAACTCCGCTGGGTCGGCCTCCTCGCCCTCCTGGACGACCACGGTGGCCAGCGGTCGCTCGCCCCACTTCTCGTCCGGGACGCCGATGACGCTGGCCTCGCGAACCTTGGGGTGCGCCATCAGGTGGTTCTCCAACTCCACGGAACTGATCCACTCACCACCCGACTTGATCACGTCCTTGGAACGGTCGGTGAGCCGCAGGAAGCCGTCGGGTGTCAGCGTGCCGACGTCGCCCGTGCGCAGCCAGCCGTCGTGGAACTTCTCCGGGTCGTCGTCCTGGTAGTACGAGCCCGTGATCCAGGGACCGCGCACCTCCAGCTCACCGACGCTCTCGCCGTCCCGGGGCATGACCGAGCCGTCCGGGCCTACCAGCCGGCCCTCCACGGACAGGGCCAGCCGCCCCTGCGACGTCCGGTACGACCACTCCTCGTCGCCCGTCGCCGCCGCGGGCGGGACCGCGACGGTGCCCAGCGGCGACATCTCCGTCATCCCCCACGCGTGCAGGACACGGACGCCGTGCCGCTCCTCGAACGCCTTCATCAGCGCCGGGGGGCAGGCGGAACCGCCGACGAGGGCCATCGTCAGGCTAGAGACGTCGATCGCCGGGTTGGTGTCCAGGTGGTGCAGCAGGTCGTTCCAGATCGTCGGGACGGCTGCGGCCTTGTTGATCTTCAATGTCTCGATCATCGTGGCGAGCGGGGCAGCCTGTAGAAACCGATCCGGCATCACGAGGGTCGCGCCGGTGGCGAGCCCTGCGTAGGACAGGCCCCACGAGTTCGCGTGGAAGAGGGGCACGATTGCCAGCACCCGGTCGCCGTCCGTCAGGCTGAGGCCGATGTTCATGCCGGCCTGCAGCGAGTGCAGGTAGTTCGACCGGTGCGAGTAGACGACCCCCTTGGGGTTGCCGGTCGTGCCCGACGTGTAGCACATGGCGGCCGCGGTGTTCTCGTCCACTTCCGGCCAGGTGAAGTCGTCGGACTCGGCGTCAAGGAGCGCGCGGTAGTCGTGCACCTGCCGGGCGCCGCCGCCCGCCAGCGCGGCCCTGACCTCGTCGGTGACGGCGCCATTGACGATCACGTGCTTGACCGTCGGCATGTGGGCCACGAGCTTGCTGAACGGCTCGGCGAGCGTGCTGTCCACGGCGACGACGTAGTCCTCGGCGTGGTTGACGCAGTAGATCATCTGCGGCGGGAAGAGCCGGATGTTGATCGTGTGCATCACCGCGCCCATGCTCGGGACGCCGAGGTACAGCTCGAGGTGCTCCTCGTTGTTCCACATGAACGTGCCCACCCGCTGGTCGCCGTCAACGCCGAGCCCCCGCAGGGCGTTGGCCAGCCGCCGGCAGTCACGCCCGACGTCGCCGTAGGTGGACCGGCGCGGGCCTTCGGCCCCCCAGGTGATCACTTCCGATTCGGCGTACGCCGTGCTGCCGTAGTCGAGGATGCGGGAGATCAGGAGCGGGACTGGCTGCATGGTGCTGCGCACGCGGACCACCTCATCGTCGTCAACCGGCTGCTGCCAGCCAGCGTGCCGCAAGCTCGGCGCGCAGGTCCATCAATCCGGACACGGTTCCCACACCCACCGCGGCCACGAGCTCGCCACCGCCCGGACCCGACCGCCGGTAGGCCGCCACGAGGGGGCCGCCGTCGACGTCGCCGTCCACTATCGCCACCTCGTCGGCCAGTTCCGGCGCGCCGAAACACTGGATCGTGATCTCGTACTGGTCGCTCCAGAACGAGGGGACGGGGGCGAACGGCTCAGGGTCCGGCTCGGCACCGGTCAGCCCGGCGACCAGCGCCGGTGCGGCCCGCTTCGCCATCAGGGGCGGCAGGTCGAAGTGCTCGATGCGGCGGGCCAGCCCGGGTGTGAGCGGGTGCGGGAACCGGGCGACGTCGCCCACCACGACGACGTCCGGCCGGGGGACGCCGTCCGCGACCGCCCGCATCCAGGGGTCGCACAGGACCCCGTCGGAGAGGTCCAGGCCCGATCCGGCCAGCCACTCGGTGGCCGGGACGGACCCGACCGCCTCGACGACGACGTCGGCCGGCAGCCGCAGGCCGTCATCGAGGACGAGGCCGTCCTCGTCGGTGCTCGCGGGCAACCGGCCCAGGTGGAACCGCACACCTGCCGCCTCGTGGCGCCGTCGCATGGCGGCACCGACCAGGGTGCCGAGAGGCCGGATCATCGGTTCCGGCTCCGGGGCGACGACGTCGACGCCGCATCCGAGCCCGTTCGCCGTCGCGGCGATCTCGCAGCCGAGGAAGCCGGCGCCGACGACGACGACCCGCGCCCCCGGCCGCAGGTGCGGCCGCACCGCCTGGGTGTCGTCGTAGCTGCGGATCACGAACGGCTGCATCGGGCCGGGCAGGTCGAGCCGGCGAGGCCGCAGGCCGCTGGCGATGACCAGACCGTCCCAGGTCAGCGACTCGTCGCCGGTTTCCAGGGTCAGGGTGCGGTCGGTCAGCGAGACCGCCGTCACCGCCCGGCCCAGGCGCCAGTCGACGTCCGCGACGGTGCGCCTCTGCCGCAGCGCGATCCGGCCGATGTCGTCGGCCCCCGCCAGCGCGGTCTTGGACAAGGGTGGCCGTTGGTACGGCCGGTAGGGCTCGTCGCCCACCACGATCAGCTCGTCCGCGAACCCCGCGGCGCGCAGCGACTCCGCCGTCCGCAGTCCGCCGACGCCGGCTCCCACCACCACGATCCTGGACACCGGGCTCCTCCCGCTCGCGACCTGGAGGCTCACATGGTGCCGCACGCCGCGATGCGCGGGACCGTCAGGCGTTCCAGCGCTCGATCACCGGGACACCGCGATCCCAGCCGAGGATTCCCACCGCCGCGGTCTCGAAGGGAAAGTGCTCGCCCAGCCCCGGCTCGGCGCCGATCCAGCGCACGGCGAGCACCCGGCTGAAGTGACCGTGTGTGACGAGCAGGACGCGCTCGTGCTGCTCCTCCTCGACACGGACACGGGCGATGACGGCGTCGGCGCGTGCCGCCACCTGGTCGACGGTCTCGCCGGCAGGGGCGCCGTCGCGCCACACCGTCCAGTCCGGCCTGGTCTCACGAATCTCGCTGCGCGTCAGGCCCTCGTAGTCGCCGTAGTCCCACTCGACGGCCCGCGGCTCGACCTCGGCCCGCAGGCCGGCGAGCTCCGCCGTCCGACGGGCACGGCTGCGCGGGCTCGCCAGTACGAGGCCGAACGTCACGCCCCCCAGCTTGCTGCCGAGTTCGGTGGCCGCCGCCTCGCCGGCCGGCGTCAGCGGGAGGTCGGTGCGTCCCGTGTGGCGGCCGTCCCGGCTCCACTCCGTCTGGCCGTGCCGGACGAGCCACAGTTCCTGATCAGCCACTCAGAGCCTGTTTTGG
>NZ_CDWTMG010000046.1:0-8407 GCF_977945845.1 Frankia sp. CcMO1 | reverse complement strand
CCGGAGCGCCACACCGGGCGGCTCCTCGCTACGGCGCGGAATTCCAAAACAGGCTCTGAGAGCCCTTCTTGGAAGAAGGGCTCTCAGACCGGTGCCAGGACAGTGCCGATGATCTGACCGACCTGGCCGAGGCGCCACAGCTCCGAGCGGTGGAACTCGGGGCCCTCGGTCCGAACGATCACCAGGGCCAGCAGTCCCGTACCCAGCGGGACGAGCGCCGTCCCGCCGTACGGCGCCGAGGCCCCCGGCGGTGTCATCCGGATGGGTGCCAGCCGGAGCGGCGACCGGAGGACGACCTGATCGGGGCCGGGACACATGGGGCTCGTGGAGAGGACGCCGCTGACCTCGCCGCCGGTGCCGTACTCGACCAGCGCGCACCAGTCGGCGCCGAAGGCGTGGGGGACGCCGTCCACCAGGGTCTGCAGGCCGCGTTCGGGACGGGACAGCACCTGGTCGAGCAGTTCGAGGTCGGCGTGGCCGGTGACGGGCGGTGCGGGGTGCTGTATCCCGGCGACGATCACACCGGGGAGGTTCTCCAGGCGGCCGCGGACGACGGCGAGGTGTGCGGGGTCGCGAACGCTCACGAAGACGTCGTCGAGTGCGCGGCCGGATTCGGTCTCCAGGACGTCGAGCTTGACGATGTCGGCCCCGGTGGCACCGATCGCCGAGGAGACCGCACCGAGCGAGCCGGGACGGTCCGGCACGCTGATCCGCACTCGTGCGAGCACTGAGAACCTCCACTCACCGCGCCAAGCAGCAGGGCGCCTATTGACCTTGGGCTGTGCGCACACCTGCGGGCGCCGCGACCGCCAGATCTCCCAAAGGCTCTTGACTCAGGTTCGACGTCTGGATCGACATCTGGATCGACGTCAGGATCCCACACGGTCGCGGGTGACGCCCCGGGCGCCGGATCGACATGATGAGGTCGGGAGCCGATGTCATGCTCAGCCCATGACGGTTGATCGGCCCGAGGAGACGGAGGCTGAACGCGCCGACCGGAACTTCACGGAACTGCTCCAGGAGTTGCGCGTGGCGCAGACGGGGGTGCAGATCCTCTTCGCCTTCCTGCTGACGATTCCCATGCAGGCCCGGTTCGAGAAGCTGAACGAGTGGCAGCGCGACGTCTTCGTGGCGGCGCTCGCCTGCTCGGCCCTGGCGACCGCGTGCCTCATCGCGCCGGTCGCCTATCACCGGGTGCTGTTCCGGCGGCGCCTGAAGGACCAGATCGTGAGGGCGGCGTCCCGTCTGGCCGCTGCCGGGCTCTTCTTTCTCGGCCTTGCCGTCGTGTCCTCCGTCTACCTGGTGCTCGACTTCGTCCTGGGCCGGGTGCCGGCGCTGCTGTCCGCCGGTGGGCTCGCCCTGCTCCTCGTCGCGCTGTGGCTCGTGGTGCCGGCGCTGCGGCTCGCGGATCAGCGGCGGCAACAGCAGCGTGAGGATGCGTCCGCCGTGTCGGGCTGATCGCCATACAACGTCGTTGACCTGCCGTTATGGCTCGTTCGGGGAGTTTTGGGCGGTCTGTGAAGTGCGTCGCGAGTGGCGGCGGACACGTAGGGAAACGGAAGGTTTCCCCACGTAGCGGTCGACGTACCCCCCTCCTGTCGGGTTATCTGGAGGTGGCGCGACTGACGAAACGGGTGGTGACACATGAACTGGCGGCCCCTTCCGGCCTCGCCGGACTTCGGTCCGGTGCCGGTGTACCTGGAGTCGGCGTCCAGTGCGCACCACCACGACCCGCGATCGGCGGAATTGGTGGAAGCGCTGGCGCGGCTCGAGGTGGCCACCCGGCTGCGTGACGGCGAGTCGGCCGCGAGGATCCTCGCGGGGTTGGCGGAGACGGCGGACGGCCAGTGGCTGTTGCGCCAGTGCGTGGCGGCAGGCCTGCGCGAGGTCGCGGATCACATCGCCGGCCCCGCCGTTGAACCGGGCCCGACGCTGGGCTCGGTTCCCGAGCCGGGCGTCAGGTCCATCCCTCGCTCCTGGGGCCCCGCCGCCTGAGTGAGCGCTCGAAGCGCGTCACTCGGGAAGGTCGAACTCGCCGCCCCGGACGCCGCGGACGAAGGCGTGCCACTCCGCGTGAGTGAACGTCAACTGGGGCCCCTCGGGGTCCTTCGAGTCGCGGACACCGATGAGGTACCCATCGGAACGGACTTCAACGCAGGCCTGGTTGCCGCTGTAGGAACTCTTTCGCCATTGAACCGCTCCGCCGGACTCAGACACGAGCACTCCCTCCCACGCCAGACAGCAGGGGTGTCGCATCGCGCCGCAGACCCCTGTGACATTTCGGATCTTTGACCCGAGTGTAAACAAAAGGAATCAGAAGCACTATGGGCACGCCACAGAGACGTATGTCATCCGGGGTTCCTTGACACACGTCTGCAGGCCGCCGGATCGTTCTCCCCGCAGTTGCCGGCGGCAGTTCCCCTATGTCTTGGCTGGTACGGCCAGTTCTGTACCTCCTGATGCAACGTCGATCGCCCTGACCAGCTCGGAGAACTCTGCTTTGCTGGTTGCAAGGCTCTCGAGTTCCCAGAAGATGTTCAGGTACTTGCTCGTCTCCTCCGGGTCGTCTCGCGTCACGTAGTCCGCGCGACCCTCGAGGTAGAGCAGATCGTCCAGGGTGGGATCCTCGAACTCCAAGTGGACGAATGGCCCTCTCATGCCGGGATGCCCGCCGACGTTGAAGGGGAGCACTTGAATCGAGATGTTGGGGCGCCCATTGAGGCTCTCGAGATACTCGAGCTGGCGACGCATGACGCCCCGGCCACCTACCAGCTGCCGGATCACTGCCTCCCCAAGAATGAAGAAGGTCTGCGGCGGCTGGTCCCGCTCCAAGATCTCTTGACGCTCAAGACGCGCGTCGACAACCCGCTCGAGGCGGTCATCTGGGTTTTGGTAGACGTCCTTCAATGCCGCACGCATGTAGTCCTCGGTCTGTACCAGACCGGGCAGGATGAGCGGCTCGACTTGTCGGATGATCGACGCAGACGCCTCGTAGCCGAACAAGGTCAAGGCTTCGGGGCTGAAGTACTCCTTGTACTGGCTGTATGGCTGCCTCTTGGAGTTGCGCGCCATCGCTACCAAGTCTTCGATCAGGCGCTTGTCCTTGACGCCGTAGTGCTGAAGGAGCGCGCGAAGATCAGTCGTCGAGATCGCGACCTGACCGCTCTCGATCCGAATCAGCTTGCTCGGAGACCAGTCGAGGGCGTCGGCGACTTCCTTCTGCGTGAGCTTCGCGTTGGTCCGGGCACGCCGCAGCTCGACCCGAAGCCTCCGACGGAGGGCGGCGGGGTCCTGGACCGCCATGAAGTCACTTCCCTTCGCGGACAATACAATCCGACAGTTCGCACATTGAAGTCCCGCTATTCGGCAGGAACCCTATCGCAAGAACAACCTTCGACAGACCCTAGTCCACCATGCGAATCGATGGTGAGCGGTGCTGGTATTCGCATTTTGACTGCTTACGCTCGGCTAACAGCCACTCCGGGACCTTCCGGAGTGGCTGCGCCCAAGTTGCCAGGTCACATCCCTGTGTCCCTTTTGATGAAGTTGTCGTGCCGTGCTACGGCTCCCCGGCCACGTGCTCGCTGAAGTGTCGTAGCCATACCGCCCCGAACTGCTGCAGGAGCCACGCGCCCTCGTCGCTGGTGGATACGAGGTGATCAAGGATCCGGATCGCCGCCTCGTGGTCCCGGGCCCTGGCCGCGATCTCGAGCCGCGCGAGGGCCTGCACGAGTTCGGGTGACCGAGGATCGAGGACCGACCTGGTCGGCTGCCGAGGGAGGTCAGGGGTGCCGTGGGGATGTCCGTGCCGTGCCACGGTCCAGCCCCGCGTGTCGCGGGCATCCCGCCTCACCGGACCCCACCCCCCGCACCCGTCACCCTTCGCCGTCGCAGCCGTGCCTGCGGGAACCGGGCGATCGATGCCCTCGCCTCCCGGACAATGTCTACCGGGAAGTGGCGCACCTGCTCGGCAGGCTCGCCGGACGACCGGCGCCGAGGCAGGGCGCAGGCTGCGCGCCCTCCCCGCGACGTCGATCTCGCAGGTCGCGGCGGCTCCCGCCTGGACACCCCCCGCGCGCGTGCCCAGCACGGAAGCGGCCGCTCCCGCCGCAGAGTGGTCACCCGGTCACGAGTCGACGGCCGGCCCGCAGGCGGGCGCCGACTTTCGTGGGCGCCCTGCGGCGGCTGCGTTGCGCCGGTGTCCGGTCCCGGCGCCGCCGGATCCCGGATCACGTCCACGTACACCACCTGTGAGTACCGGGCGTCCCGCTGAACCCGCACTTCCGCCGCCCAGCAAGCTGCCCGAAGGAGGTGCCGGTTCGCCTCGAAGTCCTCGGCGCAACACCCGGCCGGACACCAGAGAACGACCTGGTGTCCACCGGCGATCGCCCGGGTGGACAGCACCGCCGGCAGTCGCCCGGCGTCGGCGTGGATGCGTGCCGCCACGCAACCGCACCGGAGCCGGTGCGGAGTGATGACGTGCCAGGTGATGCGGATGAGAACCTCGCGACAGGGCGGCCACGACCACCCGGCGGCCGCCGTCCCGAGGAACAGCGCTCCGACCGTGTCGTAACCCACGACGTCGCCGAGAGCCCGGCCCGCCGACCCGGCGGCCGAGATGGCGAGCAGCTCGTACCTCCACCGCCACAGGACCGTGGTCGGCAACGGCCGCCGACGCCGCCGCCCGCGCTCCAGGTCGCGGACGACCGTGAGCTCACGTCGGCCCCGCGGGCCGAGCGGCATCATTGCAGGCTCCTGGAACGAGGAGGGTGGCCGAGTCCCGACCAGTGCCTCGCGGCCGTGTGCTCAGTAGTATGAGAAGTGGTCACGTTCACGCTCCCAAGGCTGTTGAGCTGTGACTGATGAGCGCACGGCCGGTGACCCCCACCGGTCGTGCGGTTCTTTGTGCGCCGAGACCGCCGGATCCTGCTGCGCCGGCGGCCGCGGGGCCGGAGTTGACGTCGGAGCCGCTATGTCGGCTCGTGCCGTGCCATCTGCTAGGTGGCACTTCGTCAGAGTACATTCCGCTCCACTGCTCTGTGTAGGCTTTCGGGCAGGTTGATTCCCCGAAGCTATGCAACGGGTTCCATTTTGCCGTTATAGTCGCCACTTCGACTCGCCCTCGCCCGATCGTGGCATAACGCAGGACGGCGATATGCGAGCTGTCACTCCGGCATCCATCATTCGGACGTCTGGTGACACGCCGTCCACCCGATCGCATCCACCGCGCCGATCGCCGGCATCAATGCAGGTCGTACGTGTGCGTAAGTACGTCAGGCGTGCGGCGGGGTCGGTTCACGCAGGGGGGCCGGGAGCAGCCGCGCCCCCGGACCGCGGGCCGAGATCCAGTCCTGGGGGTTGGACATCGTGCACCGCTTCAGCGACAGGCAGCCACACCCGATGCACGAGTCCAGCCCGTCCCGCAGTGCGACGAGCGCGTTGATCTGCTCGTCCAGGCGACCGCGCCAGGACCGGGAGATGCGCGTCCAGTCCGCGCGGTTCGGCGTGCGCTCCTCCGGGAGCTGAGCGAGCGCGGCACGGATCTCCTCGAGACTCAGCCCGACGTGGCGCGCGGCCCGGATGAAGGCCAGCCGTCGCAGCACGTGCCGCTCGTACCGGCGCTGACCCCCGCCGGTACGCCGCGACCGCAGCAGCCCCTGTTCCTCGTAGTAGCGCAGCGCCGATGGCGCGAAGCCGCTGCGGCGCGCCACCTCGCCAACCGTGAGCAGGTCCGTCGCCTCCACGTGCACACCGTACTTGACCTGAAGTTGGCTTGAACTTGCAGGCTCGGTGGACAGGGAGCACCGCACCCCGACTCGTCAGGAGATAGTCATGCCGGTCGCACTCATCACCGGAGCCTCCGCGGGCCTCGGCCTCGAACTGGCCAGGGCCCTGGCGGCGCGCACCTGGTCCCTGGTGATCGACGGCCGCCGCGAGCAGCCGCTGAGACAGGTGGCCGGGGAGCTGTCGCTGCGGGCGGACGTCGTCGCGCTGCCCGGCGACGTCGCCGATGCGGACCACCGGGAGCGGCTCGTCGCCGAGGTCGGTCGCCTGGGCGGCCCGGACCTTCTGGTCAACAACGCCAGCGACCTCGGGCCGAGTCCGCTACCGCCCCTCACGGAGATCTCCCTCGACGCGCTGGAACGGCTCTACCGGGTCAACGTGCTGGCACCCCTCGCCCTGACGCAGCTCCTGCTCCCTGCCCTCACCTCCGTAGGAGGGACGGTGCTGAACATCAGCTCCGACGCCGCCGTGGAGCCGTACCCCGGGTGGGGAGGGTACGGATCCAGCAAGGCGGCCCTCGACCAGCTCACCGGCGTGCTCGGTGCCGAGCTGGCCCGAGGAGGACGGTCAGGCGTCCGCGCGTACGCCGTCGACCCCGGTGACATGCGCACCGAGATGCACCAGCGCGCCTTCCCGGGAGAGGACATCTCCGACCGTCCTGAGCCGGCCACCGTCGTCCCCGCCCTGCTCCACCTGCTGGACACCCGCCCGCCCAGCGGCAGGTACCGCGCCACCGACCTCGCCGCGGTCCGGTCATGACAACGCAGCCATCCGTGCATCCGGCCACCGCGCCGCTCGGGGATGGCCGGACGCCGGCCGAGCCAGAAACGCGCTTCGAACTGCCGGACGACCTGTCCGCCACCGGTCCGCCCGAGGCGCGTGGCCTGCCCCGCGACGGCGTACGGCTGCTGGTCGCCCAGGGCCGGCGCCTGATCCGCCACGCCCGCTTCCGGGACCTCGGACGTCACCTGAGCCCCGGCGACCTGCTGGTCGTGAACGTCTCACGCACGCTGGCCGCCGCGGTCGACGCCACCCGCTTCCACCCGCGCGGGCGGATCCGGCCCGCCGTGGTCCACGTCGCGACGTCGCTGGACGACGGCAGCTGGGTGGTCGAGCTGCGCGCTGCGCCGGACGGCGCCCGGCCGGTGCTGGACGCCGATCCGGGTGAGCGGCTGCGACTGCCCGGCGGCGCGACGCTCACCCTGCTGGGCTCTCACGGTCGGGTTGCCGCGGCGGGCGGCGTCCGCCTCTGGCGAGCGGCGCTGGGTGCGGGCGCGGACCTGCCCGCGATCCTCGAACGGCACGGGCGGCCGATCCGGTACGCCTACGTCGACCACCGGTGGCCGCTCCCGGCGTACCAGACGGTGTTCGCCACCGAGCCGGGCAGTGCCGAGATGCCGAGCGCCGCGCGACCGTTCACCGCGGAACTGGTGACCGGGCTCGTGTCGGCGGGTGTGCTCTTCGCGCCTCTCGTGCTGCACACAGGTGTGTCGTCGCTGGAGAGCCACGAGCTGCCGCCGCCCGAGCGCTTTCGCGTGCCGGCGTCGACCGCCGCGCTGGTCAACTGGACCAGGTCCCGGGGACGCCGGGTCGTCGCCGTCGGCACGACCGTGACGCGGGCGCTCGAGTCGGCCGCGCGGCCGGACGGCACGGTGGTCGCCGCAGCCGGCTGGACGGACCTCGTCGTCGGCCCGGACCGCCCGGTCCGTTCCGTCGACGGGCTGATCACTGGCCTGCACGCGCCCGGGGGGTCTCACCTGCTGCTGCTGGAGGCGGTGGCGGGTCCGGACGTGGTCCGCCGCGCCTACGCCGCTGCGCTCGAACGGCGCTACCTCTGGCATGAGTTCGGGGACACCTGCCTGCTCGGCCGCGTCACGCCTTGAGCCAGTTGCGCAGCTGATCGACGCCGTCTCGGGCGTCCTCGTCGTCGGCTGCCGCGTCCCGGTCCACCGGGATCGCGGGCCCGGGGGAGCGGTGGCTCGGTGCGCGCCGCCGCTGCTGGGGGATGGGTCGCAAGGCACCGGTAGCGGTGTCGGCCGGGCGTCGATGCCGAGCTTTGTGGTCGATCGGACGGGGCCCGGGTTTGGGGCCCGTCGCAGGCACCGAGACCGCGGCCGGAGCCGGTTCCGGCAGCATCGCCTCGATGACGGCGGCCCCATCCGACGGCGTCTCCTCCGCGGCGGGGAGCTCCGCGGCCGTTGGCTCCGCGGCCGTTGGCTCCGCGGCCGTCAGGTCCGTGTGGGCAGGCTCGGCAGGATCGGCGGCGGAGACCGGACGCATCAGCGGCGTCAGGAGCGGATCTGGCAGGGGCCAGACCGGGCCGGGCCCGGAGAACCGGTACGTGGTGCCGCCGTCCTGGACCAGGTACGTCGCGATCCCGTGGTCCTCCCACGCCCGTAGCAGCGGCCGGTCCAGGCGGTGCGCGACGGCCAGCAGATCCTCGAAGGCGGCGACGTCGATCGCCGGGCCGGGCAGGGCCGCAGGGTGGACGTCGATCGGGTGCCGGCCACGCCGGTCCACGACGTCCCGCCCCCGGCGCCGCCGCCTGAACGGCTCGCCCGCCGCCAGCCCGACGGCGAGCACGGCCAGAGCTAGGCTCAGCGCGCGGGCCTCGCGGACTCCC
>NZ_CDWTMG010000045.1:0-26572 GCF_977945845.1 Frankia sp. CcMO1 | reverse complement strand
CGCAAGTTATTTCATTTCGACTCCTTGGCACGTGGCATAGGCGGACGCGGGAGGTGTGGCGGCAGGCGTATAACACGTGGGCTGTTCCGGCCGGGATGGATCCGGTGCCCGCCCATCCCCACATGACCGACGCAGAGGTCCCCGAGGTCATCGACGACGTTGACGACGTCGATGAGGCCGACGACGCCGGAAACGAGGATGTTCCGGCTGGCAGCGACGGGTCCGACCCGAACGACTAGCCCGCACCCCGTACAGGAAAGGAAACCCTGTCCCATGGTGAGTATTTCGATCATTCTGTTGTTGTCGTTCGCGGTCGTGGTCCTCGTCCGGTCTTACCGGCTGAGTCTGGCGTCGGCGCTGCTGTGCATCGTCCTCGGGTTCTATCTGGCTTCCTCCGGGCTGGCCCCGACAATCCAGCAGATCGTCAACCAGGTGATCAACGTCGTGTCGGCCATCGGCGTGTAGCGGAAAGGACAAAGGATCTAATGATGACGTTCTTTTTCATCATGATACTGGTGGCGCTCGTGCTTACCGATGGAAGCCTGTTGGTGTTGCTGCTGGTCCGGCTCGCCGAGGAACAGCGCGACATCGGTGATGTCCGCCGCCTGCAGGAAGCGCAACGCCGCCAGGAAGCGCAACGCCGCGAGGAGGCGCAACGCCGTCTCGGCCGTATTCCGCCTGGCCGTTGAGTTCGCCCCGGGGCGCGGTTCCTGACCGCCACGACAGACACCGCGCCCCGGGTTCCCCACGCAGACAGGGAACTTCCATCATGTCCGATCGCAGTCCTCTGCCGCCCGGTGAATCCTCCGACCCGTCCGGCGATCCCTCCGACCCGTCCGAGCATCCTTCCGACCCGTCCGGCGATCCCTCCGGCCTGTCCGATCATTCCTTCGGCCCGTCCGTGGGGGCTCGCCTGCCTGGCTGGTCTGGCGGGTGGGTGCCGGATGTCGAGACGGCGCGCGCCGATCTGGCCCCCTACCAGCCGAGGGACCGCCGTCCGCTCCCCGCCCGGCCTGCGCCGGTGCCGGTGGGGGAGGTGGCGGGGGTGGCGCTGGTGCCGGTGGATCCGTCTCCGCTTCCCCGGCCGGGGGTGGGTGAGCCGCGCCCGGGTGTCCGGCGGCCGATCGTCCCGGGGTGGCTGCGCTCGTGGGCGGCGTTGCGCGTGGCCGCATGCTGGGCGGTGGGCCACTACACCTACACCGCGGTCTACCACGCGGTGCGGGTGCCGGTGTACGCCGCCCGGCTGGTCGGCCGCGCCCCGCGCGGCGCCGGTCGGCTGCTGGGCGCGGTGGTGGGCTGGCTGGCCGACACCGACGCCCGGCCGGTGATCGCCGCTTCGGTCCGCCAGGAAGACGCCGGGATATATCTGCGGCTGGCCCGTCTGCATGACACCCGGACCCGGGCGCGGGCGTTCCTGGCCGTCCTGGGCGGCTTTCCTGCCCTCGCGCTGGCCGTGTGGTGGTGGAGCGCCGCCCCCGCCGGGGTGCGTCTGCTGCTGGGCGTCGCCGTGGTCGGCGGGCTCGGGGTGCTGGGGGCGCCGGCGGACCGGCCGCTGATGAGTCCGGCGGTGGTCCCGACCCGGGTGGGCCGGCTGACCGCGGACATCGTCGTCCGCGCGCTGGGGGCACTGGGCATCGCTGAGATCAACAAGGCGCGTCGCGAGGGTGGTGGGATCACCTTCCCCTCCCCGATCATGCGGGACGGTCCCGGCTGGCGCGCCGAGGTCGATCTTCCCTATGGGGTGACGGTGTCCGATGTCTTGGAACGCCGGGAACGGCTCGCGTCCGGGCTGCGCCGCCCGATCGGCTGCGTGTGGCCGGAGGCCGGGCACGACGCGCACGCCGGCCGGCTGGTGCTGTGGGTGGGGGATCAGGACATGTCCAAGGCCCCGGCCGCTGCCTGGCCGCTGACGCGGTGGGGGGTGACGGACGTGTTTGCCCCGGTGCCGTTCGGCTCCGACCCGCGCGGGCGGCCGGTCAGTATTCTCTTGTCGGAAAACAATGTGCTGGTCGGCTCGCTGCCCGGGGCGGGGAAAACGTCGGCGGTGCGGGTGCTCATGCTCGGCTGCGCACTCGACCCCACCTGTGAGCTGTGGGTGTTCAACCTGAAAGGAACCGCCGATCTGGACGCGGCGGAAAAGGTCGCCGCCCGTTATGCCTCTGGACTGGACGACTCCACGATGGAAATCGTGCTGGAAGCGTTACGGGATCTGCGGGCGGAGATTGTCCGCCGGGCCGCGGCGATTAAACGGCTACCGAAGGACCTGTGCCCGGATGGGAAGGTGACCCGGCAGATCGCCGGTTTGTGGTCGTACGGGTTGCATCCGCTGGTCGCGATTGTGGACGAGTGCCAGAACCTGTTCGCGCACCCGGCCTACGGCAAGGAAGCCGGCGAGTTGGCCACGGACATTATCAAACTGGGCCGGGCGCTCGGGGTGATTCTGATTCTGGCGACGCAGCGGCCGGATGCCGCCTCGTTGCCGACCGGGGTGTCATCGAATGTGTCGATCAGGTTCTGTCTGCGGGTCATGGGCCAGGTCGAAAACGATATGATCTTGGGGACGTCGATGTATAAGAACGGGATTCAGGCAACGACGCTGCGGCCGTCGGACAAGGGTATCGGCTATCTGGTTGGCGCCAGCGACGACCCGATGATTGTCCGCTGCGCGTACATCGATGCCCCGATCGCGGACGAGATCGCCGAGCGGGCGCGGGAAGCCCGTATCGCCGCGGGCCGGCTGTCCGGGCAGGCCGCCGGGGACAGCACCCCGCCGGAATCGGCACCGTCGCTGTTGGACGACATTCTGTCCGTGGTGCCCGGGGGCGAGGGCAAGGTGTGGTCAGAAACCGTTGTCGCCCGGCTCGCCGAGCTGCGGCCGGATGTGTACGGAGGTTGGGGTGCCGATCAGCTCGCGATGGTTCTCAAACCGTACGGAATCGAGACCGTGCAGATCGGCCGCCGGATAGCCGGGAAGGTCCTCAACCGGCGTGGGATCGAACGCCGCCACCTAGCCGCAGCGGTGGCGGAACGTGACCGGAAGCGGGTTGCCTGACGGTCCGCGGGGTGCTAACGATTAGCGGCTCTCCCGCTAACTGTTAGCACCCCTGTTAGCCCCCTCACAGGCCGCTGACCTGCTCGTTTGCCTGTTAGCGGCCCGGAGCGTGAAACCGCCGAAACCCCGGGGGGACGAGGGCTGTGGCCCCCTCCCGGCCCGGCTCGCCGCCCCGGCACCGTTGCCGCTACCCTGCGTGATCGGTCCGGGGGTGGTCGCTGGCATCCCGACCACGGGCAGGGCACCGGTGAAAGCCGGCGCACGCATCACCCATGGTGGTCGGCCGCGTGTTTTCCAGAAATCGCCTTGCGGGGTTAGTGCTGACCGCGTACGCCCTTTTTTCTGAACTATCCACCGCCTTTGCCCGCTCTGCTGTGAGGGGAGACAGCAGGAATGTCGGCTGTGCTTGATCTTTTTGCCGGCCCCGGTGGCTGGGGCTCGGCCTGCACCAGGCTTGGCCTGGCCGAAATCGGTGTCGAATGGGATCACTGGACCTGCGAAACCCGCCGCGCCGCCGGGCTGGCAACCGTTGAAAACGATGTCGGTGCCATCCACCCGGGCGACTACGCCGGGATTACCGGGCTGATCGCCTCCCCGCCCTGCCAGCCGTTCAGCAGCGCGGGAAAACGGCTGTGGCTGGCCGACCCCCGCGGCCGGCTCATTCACCAGCCGATGAGGTTCGCCCGCGTGCTGCGGCGGGTGTGGATCGCGATGGAAGAAGTCCCCGCCGTCCTGCCGATCTGGGAACGGTTCGCCTACGAACTGCGCCGCGGCGGCTACGCCACCTGGACCGGAATCCTCGCCGCCGAACAGTACGGGGTGCCGCAAACCCGCCGACGCGCCTTCCTCCTCGCTTCCCGGGCACAAGAAAGCGTCGGCCCGCCCGCGCCGAGTCACACCCGATATGGTGCGACAACCCCGCGATATGCGCCGCCGCTGAAACCCTGGCGGAGCATGGCCGACAGCATCGGCCGGGGGATCATCGACCGGCTATCCTTCACCGTCACCACCCACGGGAACACCTGGGGTGGAACCTACGCCCGCACCGCCCTCCGCACCGCACAGCTAACCGGCAGGTGGGCCGGACCGGTAGACCCCCTGACCGTCGCCGAGTTCGGCGCCCTGCAATCCTTTCCCGCCGACTACCCGTGGCAGGGCAGCAACACCAGCCGGCTTCTCCAAATCGGCAACGCGGTGCCGCCCCCCTCGCCGCCGCGGTCCTGTCCTCCGTCGCTTTCTCCCAGCCCCTTGCCCAAGCCGCGTAACGACGAACAGCCACCTACCCGCAAGACTCCCAGCGATCTTGACCTCCTCCCGCGTGGTGAGAGCGTCGTGATTCTCTCGGTGCAGGATTTCAGGCTTCCTGATGTGCTGGGGCATCTGGAGGCCGGAAGGGTCGTGCTCGTCCTTCCGGCCTTCCCACAGGCCACCTAGCGCGGACGGGCGGCTGAACCTCCGTTCCGCGCGCTGCTTTCCCGACGGAAACAGAACCCGTTGCCAAGGTCCACGATTCCGTCCGCGTCGGTCGTGTCCGTGAAACCCGTACCGATCTTGATTCCCCACTGTCCGTCATGCTCGGAAAGCGTCAGACCCCACGAGGCCATGATCGTTCGGAGCATGCCCCGCTTTTTGTCGGTGTCGCCGCTGGTCCACATGTCGCTGACCGTCCGCCCGATCTCCGTGTAGTCGTACACGTCAGAGACAAGCGCGAATTGTTCGATGGCCACCCGCAGAGCCTTGCGGGTGGCCACCAGCGCATCGAGTTCGTCATCGTCTTCCGTGACAGACAAACGGCTTTGCAGCCGGGAGAATTCTGCCCGCATCTCGTCCGGCTCGTGCGCGTTCCCCGCCACCCGCTGGAAAGCGAGAATAGGCGTCGTGTCACTGGAAAACATAGAATCGATTATGCCAATGATGGGGCGGGCGTCACAGCCGGTGAAGACACCGCACGCCTTGCGGGCTTTGGGGTTACCGCCACAGCGAAGCTTAGGAGTGCGCGGGTTTCCGGACGGAGCGCGACCGGCGTTCAGGTGCAGCTTCGCACCGCACGATGGGCATTGAAGGACGCCACTGATCCAGTTGGCGGCCTGTGCCACGGGACGGCCACCCTTGTTCCCTCTGGCGTCCGTCAGGTTCGCGGCAATCACCTTGTTGGCGCGCCACCACAGAGGCGAATCGACCACCGGTCCAACCTCATGCATCCACGTTTCGGTCGTACCCTCATACGTGTACCGGCATTCCTCGACCCCTGTGTGGTTCGCCGCGAACCGGACAAGGTTCTTAACCGATGATCGTAAATCCGGGCGATGGATTGCAGGAATTCGCGGTTGGCGACACGCTCGTAAATGTCCCTGACCGATTCCGGGTCGGCGCAATAAGCTTGCTTGGCGTAGCGTTCCCCCTTGACCGCCCAGAACGACGGCAGCGGACCGTGATGCGCGCCGTTGGCAATAATCATCGAGATGCCACGGTACGTGGTCTGCTTGACCGTCCTGGACTTCTCGGAAT
This sequence comes from Frankia sp. CcMO1, assembly GCF_977945845.1. NCBI lineage: Bacteria > Bacillati > Actinomycetota > Actinomycetes > Frankiales > Frankiaceae > Frankia > Frankia sp. CcMO1. The sequence continues at coordinate 21,012 of NZ_CDWTMG010000045.1, read as the reverse complement.
TCGCATGCTGAGCGACAAGAGTCACGATACGACCGGCGAAATCGGTCTTGCCGAACTGGGGTTCGGCAACCGAGATGATGTCGCCACCCGCAGACCGAATATCAAGCAAGATCTCCGCCTGCGCATCCAAATCGTCGCGACGGTCAAGCCGGGACGACTCGGTTACCAAAAGCGTCGTGTAGTCCCCACGCTGAATGTCAGCGATTGCCTCACGCAACGCCGGTTCCTGCGCCCCGTGGCTCGCCGAGTACCCGTGAAGGGTAAACCACTTGACGATCGTGATCCCTCGCTGAGCAGCCTCCTCAGCGAGGATCTTGACCTGTGAGGTCTCGTCCTGGCTACCCGTCGACACCCTGACGAATCCGGCACCTAGCTCGCCCACTGGCCCACCCTCGCTGTCGGTGCTGATCGCGGCCTGCACCGTGCACACTACCCGACAGCCTACGACACGGTCGTCCTCGCTCACGCTCGCGCCCTGCTGACCGGTACACCCGAGGGCCGCATCGCCTATCTGAACGCCGACCTGCGGGAACCGGGGAAGATCCTGGCTTCGGCCGAGGTACGCGACACGCTCGACCTGAGCCGCCCCATCGCACTGTCCCTGATCGCGATCATGCATTTTCTTCCCGATTCCGAGGATCCCTACGGCCTCGTCCGCCGCTACCTCGACGCCCTGCCCTCGGGCAGCTATCTGGCGTTCACTCATTGCACGGCCGATGCCGCGCCGGAGGAGGCCGGACGGCTCGTCGAGGTCTACCGGCAGCGGGGGATCCCCCTCACGACGCGTACCCGCGCCGAAGTCGAACTTTTTTTCGACGGTCTGGAGCTCGTCGAGCCGGGAGTGCAGATCGTCCATCGCTGGCGGGCCGAGGTGACCCCGGACGGCCCGACCGATGCCCAGGTCAGCGGGTACGGCGGCGTCGCCCGGATTCCCTGACCATCGACACTCGCGAGCGTTCACGAGGTCGGGTCCGCCTGATCGCGAGGTGGCCCCATGCGCGGTGGCACCGCGCGCGGCGGCCACATTGTGGGGAGCAAGGCACGGTCCAGGGACCGCAGACCGTGCCCAGGTCCCCCAAATTTACCGGCCGACGTGTCGGACCCGGGTGGGATGGTGGCTTTCGTCGCCGATGACGGTGGTGTAGCCTGTGAACCGAGTACGCGGCAATCGAGGGCACAGCATTCGTGGCGGGTCGTCGAGGCCCGGCGGATGCCGAGGGGGGAGACGCGCCGTGGTGGAGCCGGAGGCCGAGGGCGGGCTGTTCCCCGTGCCGCGGGGGTCCCAGGGCAGCAGAGGGTCCCAGGGCCGCTGGGGGCGCCGCCTTCGCCCGCCGCGCCGGGGGGGGGAGTGGGTGGCACCGGCGGCCGGGGCGCCGACGGCCGTACGGCCGCGGAGGTCCTCGACGCACCACAGCTCTTCGAGCCGGCGACGTCCTATGAGGTCCGGGATGCCTTCGCCGAACTCGTCCGCCGGCATCTGCTCGGCCCGTGGAGCGGCGAGCGCGAGCAGTTCCACCCCAGGGCGATGGGCCCGCGCGAGCGGTACCTCGTCGGCATGCTCGGGCCGAAGCCGGCTCCGCGCGGTGCCCGGGAGGCCGCCGCCGCGGACGTCGTCGCCGACACGGAGACGGCCGTGCAGGGCGACGCGGACGCCGACCTGCCGGAGATCGCCACCCCGCAGAACCGGGGGCGGATCTGGGCGTCGTCGATGGGACTCTCCTTCGCCGGGCTGGCCGGAACCGCCGGCACGGATTCGGTCGACGTCCTCGCCGTCACGGCGGCCTGGGGGCATTACACCAAGCGGGAGGTGGAGGACGACGAGGGCCGCAAGCGCAGCGCGTGGACCCGCGAACCGGTGGTCTTCGCGAACCGGGAGATCCGCCTGGATGATCACCTGGGCGCCGGTTCCCGGCGGATGCCGCTCGTCGGCGACGACGAGACCGGGGTCTTCCTCGTCGTCACCGTCCGCGAGCGCGGTGCCCGTCGCGTCGTCGAGCTGACGCTGGTCAACAGCCAGCCGGAGCCGCCCTCGTCCGCGGACACGGCGTGGCTGTTCCAGCCGACGCTGTCGGTGACCGCGCTGGACGGCGCGCGCGCCGTCTTCCTGCCCGTCGACGATCCCGAAGACGAGTGGTCCGGCTCCGGTTCTGGCACCGGCCTTGGCCCTGGCTCCGGTTCCCCCGAGGGCGACGCGCCGCTCGCCGGCGCGCCGCCCCTCGACGCTGATCACGAGGATCTGCACCTCACAGTTGTTGTACCGGGGGGAGCGTCGCTACGCGACCGGTCGCAACGTCGCGGTGCATCCGCACGTCCGGCCCGGTGAGCGGTGCGCCCACCGGCTGGAGACCACCTGGCTGCCCACCTACGACGTGCCGGCGACGGTCGCGCCCGCCGGGCCCGGCACGCCGCTGGCCGGGGTCGAACTGGCCATGGACACTCTCGCCGTGGCCGGGCCCGCCGCCCTGCGGCGCGGGTTGATACCCCTCGCCGACGGTTACGCCTCCTGGCTCGACGAGCGCGAGGCCGAGGTCGCGGGCCTGCCGGCGCGGCTGCGCCCGGCCGCCCGCACGGCGATCGGCGACGCCCGCCGAGCGGCGGACCGCATCCGGGCCGGCATCGCCCTGCTCGCCGACCAGGACCAGCCGCGCCACCGCGAGGCGCTGGCCGCGTTCCAGTTCGCCAACGAGGCGATGGCCGCCCAGCGCCGGCACACGGCGATCGCCCGGCTGCGCGACGAGCAGGGGCTGGACTACGCCGCGGCCACCGCCGCCGTGCGGGCCCGGGGCGCGGGGGAGGCCTCCTGGCGGCCGTTCCAGCTCGGCTTCGTGCTGCTCAACCTGCCCTCCCTGACCGACCCGGCGCACCCGGAGCGGGCCGCGGACGCCACCGCCGTCGTCGATCTGCTGTTCTTCCCGACCGGCGGTGGCAAGACCGAGGCCTACCTCGGCCTGACCGCCTACACCTTCGCGATCCGCCGCCTACAGGGGACCGTCGGCACCGGTACCGTGGCCCGCTCCGGCGAGGCCGGGGTCGCCGTCCTCATGCGGTACACGCTGCGGCTGCTCACCGCCCAGCAGTTCCAGCGGGCCGCCACCCTGGTCTGCGCCGCCGAGGTGCAGCGCCGCGCGGACCCGGCGACCTGGGGTGCCACGCCGTTCCGCATCGGTCTGTGGGTCGGCGGCGGGGTGTCCCCGAACCGGTTCGAGGACGCCCGCGACCAGGTCGGCGAGGCGCGCGAGGCCGGCGACGGCAAGCGGGCCAACGTCCTGCAGACCCTGAGCTGCCCGTGGTGCGGCAGCGCGCTCGGGGCCCATACTGACGCCCACGTCGACGAGGACCTCCGCCGGGTGCTGCTGTACTGCCCGAACGGCGAGGGGGCCGACGCCTGCCCGTTCTCCCGGCGGGCGGCGCCCGACGAGGGCCTGCCGGTGCTCACCGTCGACGAGGAGATCTACCGCTACGCCCCGAGCCTGGTCATCGCCACCGTCGATAAGCTCGCCCAGCTGCCCTGGCGCGGCGAGGCGGGGATCCTGTTCGGCCGGGTGAGCCGACGCTGCCCCCCGGCACGGGTACCGCCACGACGACCTCGACGCCCGCACCGGCTGCGGCGAGCGTCACCACAGCCGCGGCAGGCGGCCCGCCGTGACCAGCGAGCCGGTCGTCCGGCTGCGCCCGCCTGATCTGATCATTCAGGACGAGCTGCACCTGATCTCCGGTGCGCTCGGCACCACCGTCGGCCTGTTCGAGAGCGCGGTCGACGAGCTGTGCACCTGGCCGGTCCCGGCCGGCGCGCTCACCGGCCCGAAGATCGTGGCCTCGACGGCGACCACCAGACGGGCCCGCGACCAGGTGCTCGGCGTCTTCGGCCGCGGCCTCGCCGTCTTCCCGCCCCAGGTGATCGACGTGACCGATACGTTCTTCTCCCGGCGGGTCCCGGTCACCCCCGCCACCCCGGGCCGGCGCTACCTCGGCGTCTGCGCGCACGGGACGAGGATGAAGTCCGCCGAGATCCGCCTCGCCGAGATCCTGCTCCTCGCCGGCCAGACCCTGTTCGACCGGCACGGCACCCCCGCCGAGCCCTACCTGACCCTCGTCGGCTACTTCAACGCCACCCGCGAGCTCGCCGGTATGCGCCGCTACCTCGACGACGACGTCACCACCCGGGTGCGTACCCACGGCCGGCGCAAGGGGCTCGCCAACCGCATCGTCACCGGTACCGGCATGCTCGCGATCTCGGAGCTGACCTCCCGGGTCTCGTCGGCGGACATCAGCGAGGTGTTGGGCCGCCTGGAGATCCCCTTCGACCCCGAGCTCGACACTTCCGCGCGGCGGGAGGCCGTCGCCGAGAACGTCCGTGCATCGTTCCGGAGCAGGGAGCGGGACCGGCGGGCACCGCACCCCCTCGCCGAGCGCACTCGCGCCCGGAGCAACCAGGACCGGATCCCGGTCGACGTGGTGCTCGCGACCTCGATGCTCCAGGTCGGGGTGGACGTCTCCCGCTTCGGGCTGATGGCCGTGATCGGCCGGCCGAAGAACACCGCCGAGTACATCCAGGCGTCCTCCCGGGTCGGCCGGGACGCCGGCCGCCCGGGTCTCGTCGTCACCCTGTACAACTGGTCCCGGCCGCGGGATCTCGCCCACTACGAGGACTTCGAGCACTACCACGCGACCTTCTACCGGCAGGTGGAGGCGCTGTTCGTGACCCCGTTCACCCGCCGCTCCCTCGACCGGACCACCACCGGCACGTTCGTCGCCGCCGTCCGGCACGCCGACGAGGCGAACACCCGCAACGTCGACGCCCACGGCGTGGACCTCGCCGGCCCGGCGGTCAGCGGAGTGATCGACCGGCTGCTGGCCCGTGCCGAGGCCGTCGCCGGGCCGCGCGGCCGGGAGTACCTCGAGGAACGGATCCGGCAGCTGATCGAGAGGTGGGAGCTGGCGAGGACGGGCCCGTCCCGCATCGGCTATCGCACGGCCGGGGGACAGCAGCGGGTCACCGGCCTGCTGGAGCCCGCCGGGCACGTCCGCTGGGACGTTCTCACCGTTGCCCAGTCGATGCGGGAGACTGAGCACGAGATCAACCTGCTGGTGCCCGGCCCCGCCGAGATCTTCACCCCCGCCTACGGCGAGCCGGGCTGGGCGTTCGGCGCGCCGCCGGACGCCGACGGTACCGGTGAGATCGGGAGCAGCGGTGAGATCGGGAGCAGCGGTGAGATCGGGAGCAGCGAGGCGGACGGCAGGGATGACGAGGTAGTGGACGACGAGGCCGCCCCGGTCGGGGACGAGCTGGGGGAGACGGCCTTCGTGGCGGCACGGGCGGGCCGTCCGGCGCGGTCGGCCCGCGCGGCGCTCCCGGGGAGGGGCATCTGATGGTCACGGCGTTCCACCGGCGGGTCGGCGCGGTCCGGCCCAGTCACCTGATGTTCACCAGCGGTGTCGGCGCGCTCGTCGACCTGCCGAACTTCTCCGCGATCGTCCGCGGCGTCGACGACTGGGACTACCGCAACGTCCCCGAGTACCAGCCGATCGTCGAGCCGCGGTTGCTCGCCGCCGTGCGGCGGCTGTATGACCGGGGCGTCACCGAGCTGCGCCCGGCCCCGTGGGCGGAGACCGACGCGGGCGACCGCAGCGGGCAGGGCGCCCGGATCGGCGTGCCCACCGTGCCGTTCCCGAACTGGCTGCGCTGCACCGCCTGCAACGAGCTGGATGTGATCGCCTCCCGCGCGTTCGGGTTCGAGAACCCGTGGCTGACCCGGCCCCAGGACGCCCGCTTCTTCCACGGCACCTGCGGGCGGAAGAAGACCGGCCGCCGGCCGCTCGCGGTGGCGGCCCGCTTCGTGCTCGCCTGCACCGCGGGGCATCTCGACGACTGCCCCTACCCGATGTTCGTGCACCGGGGCGCGCAGTGCGCCAAGGCGAGTCATCCCCGGCTGCGGATGGAGGACCGCGGCGGCAACCTCGGCGCCAACGTCGAGATCCGGTGCGTGAACTGCGACGCCCGGCGCAACATCCGGGAGGCCATGGGACGCCGGGGGGCGGAGCACCTGCCACGCTGCCGGGGCCGCCATCCCCACCTGGGGACCTTCGCCGATGGCGGGTGCCCGCAGGAGTCCCGCCTGCTCGTCGTCGGCGCATCCAACCAGTGGTTCGCCCAGACGCTGTCGGTGCTGTCGGTGCCGCGGACCGGCGCCAGTGAGCTGGCGGTCAAGGTCGAACAGCACTGGACCGCCCTGGAAGGTCTTCCCACGGTGTCGATGCTGGCCTGGGCGCGCGCGCAGACCGCGGTGCTGCGCGAGTTCGCCCGATGGACGGACGAGGAGATCTGGGCTGCCGTCGAGCGGCATCGCGCCGCGATCGAAACCGGCCCGGCCCCGGGTGCCGACGCCGACGACGAGCGGGCCTACCCGGATCTGCGCACCCCGGAGTGGGAGATCTTCTCCTCCGCCGTCCTCCCCGAACCCACCGACGATTTCGCCCTGCGCCGCGAGCCCGGCGGTGTGCCGGCGCCGCTTGCCGGCTGCTACGCCGACGTCGTGCAGGCCGAACGCCTGCGGGAGGTACGGGCGCTGACCGGGTTCACCCGGCTGGACGCGCCCGACCCGGACGACCCCGACCTCGTCATCCGGGCGCCGCTGGCCCGTGGGCCGGCTTCCTGGGTACCGGCGAGCGAGGTCCGCGGCGAGGGCGTGTTCCTGCGGGTGCCCGAGGAGATCCTCGGCCCGTGGGCGCGCCGCGTCGCGGACAGTGTCGCGATGCGCGAGCACCGCGACGCCTACAGCCGATTCCGGGTGAACCGCTACTCCGACCGGATCGCCGGGGACTTCGATCCCATGCAGGGCTGGCCCGGGGAGCGATTCCTCGCCCTGCACACCCTGTCCCACCTGCTCATCCGGACCATCGCGCTGGAGTGCGGCTACAGCTCGGCCAGCCTGAGCGAACGCATCTACGCCGGGGACGACGGCGACCCGCGCGGCGGCATCCTCATCTACACGGCCGTCCCGGACGCGGAGGGCACCCTGGGCGGGCTGGTGTCGCTGGCCGAGCCCGACCAGCTGCTCCGGCTGACCCGCCGGGCCCTCGCCGACGCCCGGCACTGCTCGTCCGATCCACTGTGCGCCGAGCGGCTGCCGTCGGCGCCCGCCGACTTCCTGCACGGCGCCGCCTGCCACGTCTGCCTGTTCGTGTCCGAGACGACCTGCGAGCGTGGCAACCGCTTCCTCGACCGCCGGTTCGTCGTGCCCCTCGGAGACGAGCCGCAGGACCGCGCCCTCGCCCTGTTCGGCGGGCTGCCGTGAAGACGAGCGGCCGGGACACGGCGAGCTCCGCGGCTGCCACGGCCACAGACACGGCCACGGTCACCGCCACCGACATCGCCCGGCTGGCCGGAGTCGGGCGGGCCGCGGTCAGCAACTGGCGGCGCCGGTTCGCCGACTTTCCCGCACCCGTCGGGGGGACGTCGACCAGCCCGCTGTTCGCGCTGACCTCCGTGGCGGACTGGCTCACCCGGCATGACCGACCGTTCCAGGTCGAGGCGGCCGACCAGGTATGGCAGCGGATCCGGGGGGCCGTCGACGATCCGCGCCTCGGTGAGGTGACCGGCCATCTCGGGGGGTTCCTCATCCAGCGCCAGCGGGACCCCGCGGGCGCCACGGCGCTGCTCGGGGAGAGCGACGCGGTGGCGGCGGTATCCCTGGAACCGGCGATCGCCCGCGCCGTGCCGGAGCTTCCCGGTGGTTTCCCCGACACCTGGGAGACCGGGTGGGTGGCGATCGCCCGGGTCGCCGCCGAGGCGGCGGACCGGCACGGCCACGCGGAGCTCTTCGACGCGCTGCGCGCCCGCTACCGCGAGGTCTGCTCCCGGCAGGTGGCGGAGCCTCCGCGGGCGGTCGGGGAGCTGATGGTGACCCTCGCCGGCCTGCGCGGCCGGGCGGGGGCCGCCACGGTGCTCGACCCGGCCTGCGGGATCGGCGGGCTGCTGGAGGCGGCCCGGGCCGCGGGGGCGGGCCGCCTGCTCGGCCAGGACGTCAACCCGACGATGGCGCGGGTGAGCGCCGTCGGACTGCTGCTGCGGGGTGGTGACGCGCGGATCGTCGCGGGCGACTCGCTGCTCCCCGGCGCCTTCGCCGGGGAACGGGCCGACGCGGTCCTGTGCGCCCCGCCGTTCGGGCAGCTATCCTGGGGCTACGACGAGCTGCTCGGCGCGCCGTGGTGGCGCCACGGTGTTCCACCGCGGGGGGAACCCGAGCTGGCCTGGGTGCAGTACTGCCTGGCGCACGCCCGGGACGGCGCGCCGGTGCTGGTCATCATGCCGGCGGCCGCCGCGTCGCGCCGGGCCGGGCGCCGCATCAGGGCGAACCTGCTGCGTGCCGGGGAACTGCGCGCCGTGCTGGGGCTGCCGCCCGGGCTGTTCCCGACGGGATCGGCCCCGGATCTGTGGGTGCTCCGCCGCGGTGCCGGCCCCGATGCCGGTTCCGGCGGGCCCGGGGCGACGTCCGCTCAGGTACTGCTGGGCCTGGCGCACGGTGAGATCGCCGTCGTCGAAGCGGCCTGGGCGTTGTTCGTCGCCGCCGGCGGGTTCGGCGGCGGCACCGCCGATCTGCCGGCGGGATTCCGGCGGATGTGCGTTGCGGACCTCCTCGACGACGAGGTCGACGTGAGCCCGCGACGCTACATCGACCATCCTCCGGAAAGAACCGCTGTCGGTGAGTTCCCTGCTGTCGGTGAGTTCCCTGCCGTCCGGGAGGATTTCCTGGCGATGGTGGCCTCGTTGTCCTCGGCGGTTCCCCTCCTGACCCCACCGAGGGGATCCGGACCGGCGGACCGGCTGGCTTCGCCGAGTGTCACGATCGGTGAGTTGGCGAAAGCCGGATCGTTGACGGTCCTGATGGCCCCGTTGCAGACCAGGGCCGGGGTCGGTGACCTGCCGCTGCTCACCGCGGGCGACGTCCGGCATGGGCGGGGCCCGTCGGGCCGGACGGAGGAACTGGCCGGAATGCTCGTTCTCCGGCCCGGCGACGTCGTCTGTGTGACGGCGCCGGGGGAGACCACGGCCCGGGTCGTCGAGGACGCGGGTGCCGTTCTCGGGCCGCGGGTGGTGCTCCTGCGGGGCGATCCCGACCGGCTCGATCCGTACTTCCTGGCCGGGATCCTGCGGCCGGCCGGCCATCCGGCGCACGGGCGATCCGGTGGCGGTGCGGACGCCCAGGCCGCCGGCCGCTCGGGTGGATCGTCGCCGCCGGCCGGTCTGCGGCGGGTCCGGATACCGGTTCTCCCGCTGGCCGAACAGCGTTCCCCGGGGCTCGACTTCCATCGCCTCACGATGGTCGAGAAGTCGCTGCGCGACGCGGTGGAACTGGCCGAGACCATCGTCCGGCTCGGTCATCTCGGAATCGCCGACGGAAGCCTGCGGGGCGGGGCGACAGGTCCCATGTAATGACGCCCCTGCCCGGTGCGCGGGTCCGGCCGAAGCCTTGTCCTGGTGACGGTGAAGGCGGCGCGGTGCAGCCGGGATCAGCAACCCGACAATGCTGTGGCCGGCCGACAATGCCCTGGCCGATGCCGTTTCCGGGTGGGGGTAGTGTTCCCGGGGATCGGGCGGGAAGGGGCGGGGGCGCGGTGGCCGCGCGGTGGATGATCGATAGGCGGTATGAGCTCGAGGCTGTTCCATTGGCCAAAGGCGGAATGGGTGAGGTCTGGGTCGGCCGGGATGTGAAACTCGACCGGGAGATCGCGGTCAAGTTCGTCCGTTTTCCCGACGGCCAGCCGGACCAGGAGCTGATCCGCCGGTTCATCCGGGAGTCCCGCATCACCGCCCGCCTGTTGCATCCGGGGGTGCCGGCGGTGTACGACGCGGGTACCCACGAGGGGCGTCCCTACCTGGTCATGCAGCGGGTGCACGGCCTCAGCGTGGCGGATCTTGTCGCCGAGCAGGGCGCGCTGCCCGTCGGCTGGGCCGCCGCGATCGCCGCCCAGGTGGCCTCGGTGCTCGCGGTGGCGCACCGGGCGTCGCTCGTGCACCGCGACCTCAAACCGGCGAACCTGATGCTGGAGCCGGACGGCACTGTGAAGGTGCTGGACTTCGGGCTCGCCGTCGCGCTTGACCGGACCAACCTGTCGAAGATCACGGTGACCGGCCAGCACCTCGGCAGCCCCGCCTACATGGCGCCCGAGCAGGTGCTTGCCGGCCTGAGCACGCCGGCCACCGACATCTACGCGCTGGGTGCTACGCTGTTCGAGATGTTGACCGGTCAGCGGCTGTTCGCCGGTTCGTCGTCCTACACGGTGATGAACAAGCAGGTCGAGGAGGTCCCGGCGCGGGTGCGGTCGCTGCGCGCCGACGTGCCGGGCGGCCTCGACGAGCTGGTCGCCGCGATGCTGCGCAAGGCGCCGGAGGATCGCCCGTGCAGCGTGGAGAAGGTGTACGCGGCGTTGATCGGATCCGTGGTGGGCCTCGGCCCGCTTCCCGGGGCCGTCGACGACGCCGCGGACAACCCGGTACGGCTGTACGCGGCGGTCGCGGCCCGGGTGGTACCGCGCGGGGCGGCCTCGAACACTGCCCCCTCCACCCGGAGATCCACTGCTGAGCCGCCCGGGGAGCCCGATGGCGGGATCAGGCGGTCTGATCTTCGTCGTGCCCGGGACGAAGCTCGGACGTTGGCCCGGGCCTCCCGCTACAGTCAGGCCGCCGGTGTGCTGGCGGCGGCGGTGGACCGGGCTGGTCGTGCCCTTGGCCACGACAGCGCGGACGTGCTCGCGCTCCGTCTCGATCTGGCGGACCACCTGTTCGAGGGCGGCGACTTCCGCCGCGCCGTGGACGGCTACCGCACGCTTCTCGTCGATCTTGTCCACCGGGACGCTCCGGACAGCGAGCGGGTTCTGCGCTGCCGCCTGCGGGAGGCGACCTGCCGGGCCCTGATCGGTGAGACCGGCCAGGCGCTCGAACAGCTTCGTGGGCTGCTGGAGGACGAGATCAGGGTGTTCGGTGCGGACGACGCCCAGGTCTTCGAGCTGCGACGGCAGATCGGGCTGTTGCAGCTCGGCGCCGGCCATCGGGCGTCGGCCGCCGAGACCCTCTCGGCGCTGCTCGCCGATCTGCTCAGGGTCTGGGGGACGGAGCATCCGATGGTGCCTGTCGTCCGGGAGTTGCTGGCCGGTGCCGGCGGTTGATCGACGGCGGAATCGACCGTCATGAGCGTCCCATCCCGTCTGTCGTGGGGTTGTGGTGGGGGCCCGCCGGGGCAGGACGGCACCGTACAGTCGGACGGTGACGAAGCTGGAAAGCCCCGTGGCGTATGATCCCGGTTCCCAGGCTGGTCCCCAAGCTGGTCCCCAGGCATCGCCACCGCTCGGTTCGGGCGCCGCACCGGCGGGTCCGTTCGTCCCGGGCGAATTCGTTCCAGGAGAATTCGTCCCGGGCGAAGTGGTCGTGCACCGGTCGTTCACCACCAAGCGGCTCGTCTTCGTCCGCGCGGGTCACGTGGTCGGCCACGATGAGCGCGGGCTGCGGCTGTGGATCCCGCACGGCTGCCCGATGGCCGTCGAGCTGAGCACGGACGGTCGCGGCCTGCGCGACATGCCGTTCGCCGAATGGATCCGCCAATCCACGGTGCTGGTGGAGAGGGCTTGGCCTGGGCCGAACATCCTTATGATGATCCCGCCGGCGGGTGCGCACTCGGTGTGGTGGTTCTGGGACCGGCAGGGGCGGTGCGCCCGTTGGTACATCAATCTCGAGGCACCTGCCGTGGCCTGGCGCCACGACGGACTCGTCGGGGTGGACACGACCGACCACGACCTCGACCTGTGGGTCTCCCCGGACCGGACCTGGTAGTGGAAGGATGAGCACGAGCTCGCGGAACGGCTCGCGTTTCCCGAGCACTACTGGGTCACCGACGCGGCGGCGGTGCGGGCCGAGGGCGAGCGGCTGCTGCGGCTCGTCGAGACGGGGGCGTTCCCGTTCGACGGCACCTGGTGCGACTTCCAGCCGGACCCGTCCTGGCGCACACCGGCTACCCTGCCGCCCGGCTGGGACCGCCCGCGGGCGCCGGGCACGACCGGAACCGGCCCGCACTGACGGCGATGTCGACGGCCGGTGGTATCGAGGGCCGGCGATGTCAACAGCCGGCTACGTCGAGAAGGCCCACCCTGACCAGCGGGCCACCGTCACGATAATCGCCGGCCCGGCGGGCGGGGCGGCCTGGTACTGGTCATATCGGGTGATGAGCAGTTCGATGGCAGCGGCGTGTCCGGGTTCGCCCGCCCGGACGATGCGGGCCTCGGCGCCGGTCAGCCGCACGGACCCAGCGTACGGACTCACCGTAGGGTCCCACCGGATGGATGCGGCCCCAGGGGGCGGGACGCGATGCGCCGTCCATGCGCCAGACTGGTCAGATGTCCGCCACCCTCGTCGCGTCCGGTCTCACCGTCACCCGCGGTGGGGCGACCGTCCTCGACGGCGTCTCCCTCACCGTCGCGCCCGGCGACCGTCTCGGCGTGGTGGGGCCCAACGGCGTCGGCAAGTCGACGTTGTTGCGTGCCCTCGCCGGGCAGGTGGCGCTCGACGCGGGCCGGGTGGATCTCGCGCCGCCGACCGCCAACGTCGGCCTGCTCCCCCAGGAACCCGACCGCGACCCCGGGGAGACCCTGCGGGCCTTCCTCGCCCGTCGCACCGGCGTCGCCGCGGCGCAGGCCGAGCTCGACGCCGCGACCGAGGCGTTGGCCCTGGGCACGTCTGGGGTCCCTGGCACGTCTGGGGTCGACGACCGCTACAGCGTCGCCCTGGAGCGGTGGCTGGCGATCGGCGCGGCCGACCTCGACGCCCGCGCCGAGGAGGTGTGCGCCGATCTCGGTCTGCCCGCGGGCGCGCTCGACAGCCCGACGACGGCGTTGTCCGGCGGGCAGGCCGCCCGGGGATCGCTGGCCGGCGTCCTGCTGTCCCGGTTCGACATCACCCTGCTCGACGAGCCCACCAACGACCTCGACTTCGACGGGCTGGAACGGCTCGAGCGGTTCGTCCAAGGCGTGCCCGGGGCGCTGGTCGTCGTCAGCCACGACCGCGAGTTCCTCGACCGCACCATCGACACCGTCGCCGAACTCGATCCGCACCGGCACGGCCTCACCCTCTTCGCCGGCGGATGGACGGCGTACCTGCAGGCCCGCGAGGTCGCGCGGCGTCAGGCCCGGGAGCGGTACGAGGAGTACGCCGGCCAGCGGGCCGATCTCGTCGCCCAGGCGCAACGCCAGCGGGAGCAGGCGGTGCGGGGTTCGGTGCGGGCGAAGCGGCGGATGCCCGACGGTGACCGGGCCGCCAAGGGAGCCCGGATCGAGGCGGCGACGAAGAGCGCGGCCAGGGTCCGGTCCATCGAGTCCCGCCTCGACCGGTTGGCGGAGGTCGAGGAGCCTCGCAAGGAATGGCAGCTGCGCATGTCGATCGCCGCCGCGCCCCGGTCGGGCGATGTCGTCGCGACGTTGACCGGCGCGGTGGTGGCCCGATCGGGCTTCACTCTGGGGCCGGTCGACCTGACGATCGCGTGGGCGGACCGGGTGGTGATCACCGGGCCGAACGGCGGGGGCAAGACGACCATGCTGGGTGCGCTGCTCGGCCGCATCCTCCTGGCCCGGGGGCACCAGGCACTCGGGTCCGGCGTGCGGCTCGGCGAGATCGACCAGGCCCGCGGCCTGTTCCGGGGTGAGGCTACGGCGCTGGCCGTCGCCGAGCGGGCGACCAGCTGGCCGGCGGGCGAGGTGCGCACCCTGTTCGCGAAGTTCGGTCTCGGCCCGGATCAGGTCACTCGGCCGGCGGCGTCCCTGTCGCCGGGAGAACGCACCCGGGCGGGGCTCGCGCTGCTGCAGGCGGTCGGCGTGAACTGCCTGGTGCTCGACGAACCCACCAACCACCTCGACCTTCCGGCGATCGATCAGCTCGAACAGGCGCTGGCCGGCTATGCGGGCACCCTGCTGCTCGTCACCCATGATCGGCGCATGCTCGACACGGTCGCCGTGACTCGCCGGCTGCACGTCGACGGCGGCCTCGTCACCGAGAAGCCCCTCGCCACCGAGAAGCCATTGTGACGGGCCGCTGAGAACGTCAGGAGCCGGTGTTCGGCCAGAATGCCGCCTGGGGGAACGGGGAGTCCGTGGTGGTCGCGGAACCGAGCACGACGTTGTTCGGGGTGACGGCGTTGCCCGCGCTCACCGGTCCTCCGAGGGTGGCCAGATCGGTCAGCCGGCCGCGGTACCAGCGGAACGCGTGGCTGCCTTGACCCGAGGGCGCCGTCCCGCACACCACACCATGATCATTGAGGTCGAGAAGCTCCAGCGGGCCGAGCGGTGAGGTGATCGGGATGCGGCGGCCCGCGATCCACAGGAACCCGCCATCTGACGATCCGAGGCTGCGCACCAGCACCTGACCGAGACTGTTCACGGCGACCGCCTCGCTGTGCAGGTCACTGCCGAGGGTCCCGAGATCGGTCATGCGGCCGCGGTCCCACAGGAACGCGCGGGAATAGCCGTCCGAGGTCTCGCTGGTCCCCACGACCTGCCTGGCGTTGTTCACGTCGGCGACGACGGTCGAGGAACCGCCGAGAGTCCCGAGATCCGACATCGTGCCGGCTGACCAGAGGAACCCGTGGCTGGCGCCCTCCCGGGTGAGGCTGTTACCCGCCACCCTTCCCTGCACCGTGACGGCCACGGCGGAACTCAATGGTCCGCCAAGTGTGCCCAGATCCGTCATCGTGCCGTTTGACCATCGGTAGGCGTGCTGCTCGCCCGTATTGGTGGTGCTGGTCCCCACGATGAATCCGGTGTCGCTGACGTCGACCGCGGTACTGGACCGCCCGCTCTGGGTGGGGGTGCCGCCGAGGAATCCTAGCGACTGATAGATGCCACGGTTCCAGCGGAACGCTTCCCGGCTGTAACGCGTGATGTTCTCGCCGACGACCACGCCGGCCTCGCTCACCGCGGCCGGCCGGCTGTTCCCCGGCAGGCCGTGCACCGTACCGCCGCGGTAGACGAACCCACTGAGCTCGGATGGTGAGGTCTGCCAGTAGCCCGCGAGAAGGCCTGCGGTGTTGCCGCCGGTGAGGAGACCGGAGGCCCCGGTCGGGGATGGAATGTCCACGACGGCGGGTCGGGCGGGCGCAGGTGGGGAGGACGGTGCCGCGGTGGCCGCGTCCGCCGCGGTGGCGGAGCCGAGGTAGCCGAGCGACCAGGGCACGAGAGTCGTGGCCACCGTGGCGGCACGGATGAATGTCCTTCGATCGTTCATCGTGAAATGATCTCCTCTGGCCGGCTGCCACGGTCAGCCATCGACGGTTATCGGCCGACGTCGGTCGACCGGCTGGAGGAGTTCGTGGAGCCATCACGCAATGCCAACTCTCCGAGGCCGGAGGATTGCAACATGATCTACCGTCGTCAATCAACGACACGCTGGCGCCGTCGGCGGCTCACCCCCTCGGCTCGGCGGTGGCGGTCGGGTGGGCGGTGGCGGTCGGGTCGGGACGAAGCACGATGTTTCACCACCAGGCCGGGTGCACCGGTGGGACACTGACCGGGTGAATGCGCTCGGGACGAGCCGTGACTCCGCGCCGGCAGCGATGCCCTCTGACGCCCGGCGGATCCTCGTCGTCGGCAGCGGCGGGGCGGGCAAGAGCACCCTGGCGCGCGAGCTCGCGCGCCAGACCGGACTGCCGCTCGTGCATCTCGACCGGTACTTCTGGCAACCGGGATGGGTCGAGACACCCACGGCGCAATGGCGGTCCGTCGTCGCCGACCTCGTCGCCGAGCCCGCATGGGTGATGGACGGGAACTACGGCGGCACGCTGGACCTGCGCATTCCCGCCGCCGACCTCATCGTGTTCCTGGACCTGTCGCGGCGGATCACCATCCCACGAGTACTGCGACGCTGGGCACGGTGGCACGGACGGAACCGTCCCGACCTCGCCGCGGGCTGCCCGGAACGGCTCGACCTCGCTTTTCTCACCTGGCTGTGGAGATATCCGAGTACCAGCCGCAACCGTCTCGCCGACAGCATCGCCGAACACCACGCCGGACACCGGGTCGTTCGCCTGTGTACCCCGCGTGAGGTTCGTCTCTGGCTGGCCGCCGTGGCCTATTCGGGAGTTCCAGCGGCCCGCCGGTGACGGCCAACCGGCTGTGCCCGGTCATCGGCTAGCCGTCGCCCGACCGTCGCCCGGTCGTCGCCCGACCGTCGCCCGGTGAATTTGGGGGACCTGAGCACGGTCTGCGGTCCCTGGACCGTGCCTTGCTCCCCACAATGTGGCCGCCGTCGGCGTTTCCCGCGCCCGAGGGTTCCCCGCGGTGGTGGGTATGACGGTACTGGGCACCTGTGCGCTCTGTTGGCGTAGCGTGCTCGCTCGGGCTCCGCCGGACGCCGGGGGACCGCGCCAGGGGCCGGGGAGACCGCGCCGGACGCCTGGCTGACCCGGGCATGACCCGGATCGGAGACCGGGTAGAACCCGGGCATGATCTGACGACCGTGACGCGAAGGGCCGATAGTGAGCGCAGTGATCATCGACGGCAAGGCCGTCGCCCGCAGAGTGCGTGAGAACGTGGCCAGGGAGGTCGCCGAGTTCCGCGACCGGACCGGCCTCCAGCCCGGCCTCGCGACCGTGCTCGTGGGTGATGACCCCGCGTCCGCCGTGTACGTCGGCGGCAAGCGTCGGGCCTGCCTCGAGGCCGGCATGGCCGACCTGCATCAACACCTGCCGGCCGACACCTCCCAGGAGAAGGTCGCGGCACTCCTGGACGATCTTGCCGCCGATCCGGCTGTGTCGGGTATCCTGCTGCAGCTTCCGGTGCCCGAAGGCTTGGACGGGGCCGCGCTCGTCGGCCGGATCCCACCCGGGAAGGACGTTGACGGGCTCACCACCGCCAGCGTCGGTCTGCTCGCCCGGGGTCTGCCGGGTCTGCGGCCCTGCACACCGTCCGGAATCATCGAGTTGCTGGACTCCTACGATGTCGAGTTGTCCGGTACGCCCACGGTTGTCGTCGGTCGTTCCGAACTGGTCGGTCGTCCGGTGGCACAGCTGCTGGTGGGACGTAATGCGACTGTAACTATCTGTCACTCCCGTACGCGGGACTTGGCGGCGGTCTGTCGCGGCGCCGACGTGCTCGTCGTCGCCGCGGGAAAACAGGCGATCATCGGCGTCCACGCGGTGAAGCCAGGCGCCACCGTCATCGACGTCGGCATGCACCGGACCCCGCAGGGCCTGCGGGGCGACGTGGATTTCGAGGCGGTGCGCGAGGTGGCCGGGAAACTGACCCCGGTGCCGGGCGGGGTGGGGCCGATGACGATCGCGATGCTGCTGCGCAACACCCTGCTCGCTGCGCAGGCCGCCGCCGGGGCTGACGGTCCGGGCTGACGGTTACCACGAGCCGCTTGCCGCACCGAGTCACACCCCGGACTTGCGGGTCACATCCCTGACGTGAAGGTTTTCATCGGTTCTTCGCCCGTCGGCCGGTGGGGCCGACGGGCTCTGTCGGTGGCATGCGCCAGAATCGCCATCGTTGGGACAGGATGTGCGTTCGGCGTGGGGAGACGGGCATGACCAGCGGGGACGAGTCCGAGGTCGGGGGCGGCGGCGGGTCGGCGGCACGGGCGGAGACCCCGCCGGCAGCACCATCCCCGCCAGCGCCGGCACCACCAGCGGCACAGTTCCCGCCGGGGCCGGCCGTCGCCGGGGCCGATGCGGTGCGGAACGCTCCCGGGGACGGCAACGGTACCCCGGCGGATTCCGCTTCCGGCCCCGCTTCTGCTTCCGGCCCCGCCGGTTCCGGTGGCCGTCCGGCGCGCGCCCGCCGGCCACGCATCGTCTACGTCTTCGCGGTCCTGGCTGTCGGCTGGCTCCTGCTCGGCGGCGTCGGCGGATCCTACCAGGGCAAGCTCAGCGAGGTCCAGAAGAACGACAACGCCGCCTACCTCCCGAACTCGGCCGAGTCGACCAAGGTCGACACCGCGTCGCGGCAGTTCCGCTCTGTGCAGACGATTCCCGGCTTCGTCGTCTACGATCGCCAGGGCGGGCTGACCGCGCAGGACAAAGCTAAGATCACCGCCGACGTGAGGTCCTTCGCCGGGATCCACGGGGTGGACGCCGGTCAGCTCGGGCCGCCCCAGTTTGCCCGCAACGGCGCTGTGGCCGCCGTGGCCGTGCCGCTCGTCGCCCAGGACGGCGGCCGGGAGGTCAAGGGTGATGAACTCGTCGACGTCGAGAAGGCTGTCGTCGCGGTCGCCCGCGACGGGGCACCGGCCGGTCTCGCCGTGCACCCGGCCGGGCCGGGGGTCTGCTCGTCGCCTTCATCGAGGCGTTTTCCGGCATCGATGGGCTGTTGCTGCTCGCCGCGGGCCTTGTCGTCGTGGGCATCCTGCTGTTCGTTTACCGCAGCCCGGTGCTGTGGTTCTTCCCGCTGTTCAGCGCGGTGCTCGCGCTCGGCGTCTCGGCGCTGATTATCTACCCGTTGGCCAAGAACGACGTCCTCACCCTCAACGGGCAGAGTCAGGGCATCCTGTCGGTGCTGGTCATCGGTGCCGGCACCGACTACGCACTGCTGCTGGTGAGCCGCTACCGGGAGGAGTTGCACACCTACCCCAGCCGGGTCCAGGCGATGATTGCGGCCTGGCGGGGCGCCGCTCCGGCGATCATCGCCTCGGCGGCGACGGTGATCCTCGGTCTGCTCTGCCTGATCCTCGGTGAGCTGAACTCCACCCGCAGCCTCGGGCCGGTAGCGGCGATCGGCATCGCCTGTACGGCCTTGATCATGCTGATCTTCCTGCCGGTGTTCCTGGTGATCGCCGGACGCTGGATCTTCTGGCCTCGCATTCCCCGCGTCGACCACCAGGCCGACCTCACCGGTCACGGTCTCTGGGCACGCTTCGCCGGGGGCCTCGTCCGCCGGGCCCGGTGGGCCTGGATCGTCACGACGGTCGTGTTGCTGGCCTGCTCGTCCCTGATCGTCACCCTGAAAGTCGACGGCCTGTCGACGACGGACAGCCTGACGGGGCGGCCGGAGGCGATCGTCGGCCAGGAGATCTTCGACGCCAACTTCAGCCAGGGGGAGGGCGCCCCGGCCGTCATCATCACCAACACCGCTGCCGCCGCGGACGTCATCGCCGCCGTTCGGAAGGTCGACGGCGTCGCCACCGCTCCCGGCTCGGTCTGCGTGGAGGTCGACTACCCCAAACTCGCCGCCCGGTCGGCGTCCGGCGGGCGCCCGGCGGCGAGGGGTCCCGACGGCTGCGCACCCGCGTCGGTCCAGGTCGCCCCGGTCGACGGTCGAATCGCCATCGACGCCGCCATCGTCTACCGCTATGACACCGCCGAGGCTTACAACACGATCACTGAGATCCGACGGGTCGTCCGGGAGGTGCCCGGGGCGGACGCCCTGGTCGGTGGCCAGTCGGCGATCAATCTCGACACCCAGAACGCCTCGCGCCACGACCGCAATCTGATCATCCCGATCGTGCTGGTCGTCATCCTCCTTGTGCTCGGCGTCCTGCTGCGGGCACTGCTCGCCCCGGTCCTCCTGATCGCGACGGTGGTGCTCTCGTTCGCCGCGACGCTGGGCGTGAGCGCGGTGGTGTTCAACCACGTCTTCGGGTTCGCCAACGCGGATCCCGGCTTCCCGCTGTTCGCGTTCATCTTCCTCGTCGCCCTGGGGATCGACTACAACATCTTCCTGATGACCAGGGTCCGGGAGGAGACCCTCATCCACGGCACCCGTAGCGGCATCGTGCGCGGCCTCGCGGTCACGGGCGGGGTCATCACCTCGGCCGGGATCGTCCTCGCCGGGACGTTCGCCGTACTCGGCGTCCTCCCGCTGGTCTTCCTGGCCCAGTTGGGTTTCTCGGTGGCCTTCGGGGTGCTGCTGGACACGGTTCTGGTCCGCTCGGTCCTCGTGCCGGCACTGAGCCATGACCTCGGTCCGAAGATCTGGTGGCCCTCGAAGCTCTCCCGACACGCACTCGCCCGGCCCGGCCTCCGCGCCAGGACCGAAGCCAACGCACGTCCCTGATGCCCGGGCACCCGACGACTGCTGGTGACGTGCTGTAGTCGCCGGCCGGGGTGGCAGGAGGCGCACCCGCCGCCTGGAAAGATCTCGTTCCGCCCAAGGAACTGGATCCTCGTCCCGTGGCGATCCGGGCTGCCCTATCGGCCCCCCGTCCTCGGCGGAGGGTGCCGGACCCAGCCGCACGGGAACGGACTTTCGATGCCGGTGAGGCGGGGCCGGGGACACCACGCGGGCAGCGGGGCTGGCCGCCGGGCCTTACGGGACGCTACGAGACACGCACGGGCTCGGACGGGTGCTCGACCCGCCAGTCGATGTAGTCCCCGAACTCCTCCCAGTCGAAGTTCACCGCCTGCGCGGCGCGATCCTCGTCGTCCCGCAGCCGTAGGCCTTCGTCGAGGCGGTCCCGGATCGCCTCCTGCCCGGTCTCGGGGATACCCAACAGGTAGCCGATGGTGCGCATGGGCATCTGCGCGCCCAGGTCTTTGATGAAGTCGAATCGGTCGATGCCGACGAGGGGATCGAGGCAGCGTGCGCAGAACTCGCGGATCTTCGGCTCCAGCGCGTTCATCTTCCGGGGAGTGAAAACCTTTGTCAGGAGGCTGCGGTGGCTGCTGTGGATCGCTGGGTCCTCGAAGAGGATGATGCCCGAACGGCTGATCGCCGGCATATCCTTACTTCCTTGGGTGATGAGGTGAGACACCCGGCCCGCGACCGCGCCGGTGGAGTGAACGTCGCGGAGTAAGTCATCGTCTCCGGCGCTCCTCCGGGGCAACGAAGCCTTCTGCGCCCGGTCGGACTGCCGCAAATACCCGCGGTACCGCTTCTTTCCGACGTGAATCCCGAGGGGTGACAGGGTCGGTCAGGTGGTCAGGAAATCTTTTCCAGCTGGACCGGTAGCCCGTCCCGTGGAACAGGTAGCGGGAAACGGTCTAATGATATCCGGTAGCCCGGTGCCAGGCTCCACCGGTACCGCAGCAGCATCTGGTGCAG
>NZ_CDWTMG010000044.1:0-26814 GCF_977945845.1 Frankia sp. CcMO1 | reverse complement strand
CCCCGGGCCCCGCCACCGCCCGGACCGCCGCGGCCCCGGGCCGGACGAGGCTGGCGCTGCGGGGCGTGGGAGTGCTGGGCCGGGTGAGACTGGGAGTTTCCATACTGAGACAGAGGATCCGCCGATCAGGTCAGGGCCGCCATGGGTCCACCCGGACTGGATGAGGTGTTCCACACCAGTCCGCGTATCGTCCGGAGGCCGGGGGTACGGCCGGGTTTCGCGACCGGACCCACCGGCGGGTCATCCCCGCTAGGGCGCTCGCACCGACCTCGCACACCCGACCGTTCGGCCGGGCGCGGACGGCCTTGCAAGCCGTCGTTCTGTTCAAGGTACATCGCCGTCCCGCCACGCGGAGTGTGAGAGACGCCGATCCTGCGGCTGTACGTCTCGGGCTCACCCGCCGGTTCGTCCCGGGTTACTCCTTCGGGCGAGCGGGTCGCCGGCCGCGGTCCGCAGCCCCCGGTCGCGGCGGTGACGTGCCCGGCCCCACGGAAGTGGGTGGTCCCACCGGAGTGTCCGATCCCACGGCGGGGTCCGGCCCGATCGGGGAGGGCCGCCATCCAGGCCCGCAACCGGCGGGCGAGCAGCAGTCAGAGCAGCAGCGGCGCGAACGGCATCGCTGTGAGGTTAGGGGTAGACGAACGGAAAGCCGGAGTACACCGCCCCCCGTGCCGGGGGCGGGATAGGGATCGAGCCCGTGCTGCCCGGCCGCGCCGGCCCGCAGGAAGACGTCGACGTCGTAGTGGCCGATCCGGGTAATCAGCCCGAACCAGACCAGCATGACCAGTCCGGCGACCGGCAGGCTGGGCCGACCGGGTGGCGTCGGCCATGGCAGTCCCCGGACGGGCTATCGGTCATCCGGGCCGGGCCGGCTCCCACGTTCGTCGCCACGGCGATCGTCCTCGTTGCCCCGCACGCTTCCTCAACCCCACCCGTTGCGTCAGAAGGCGAGTTCGGTGACCAGGTGGATGACCAGTCCCACGAGGGCACCGACGACGGTGCCGTTGATCCGGATGAACTGCAGGTCGCGACCGACGTGCAGCTCGATGCGCCGGGAGGTCTCGTCGGGCTGCCAGCGGCCGACAGTATCTCCGATGATCGCGGCGATGTCGTCCTTGTACCGGCACACCACGCGGGTGGCCGCGTTCGCCACGGTGTGGTCGACGGTGCGCGCCAGCTCCGGATCGGTGGCGAGCTGGGCGCCGAAGGCCGCGAGTTCGTCGGTCGCGCGGACCCGGGCCGTGCTGCCCGGATCGGAGGCGAGATCGAGCAGGATGCTTTTCGCCGTGGCCCACATGGCGGAGATCATCCGGTCGACCTCAGGATGGGCCAGGAGCCGGTACTTGATTTGCTCGACCTGCCGTCCCAGCGCCTCGTCGGTGCGCAGCCGGCCGGCGAAGCCGCGCAGGAACGTGTCCAGGGCGCGGCGTGCCCGGTGCTCGGGGTCGGTGCGCAGCGCCTCGGTGAAGCGCAGCGCCTCGCTGTACGCCTTGGCCGCGACCGCCTCGTCCAGCCACTTCGGCGACCAGCTTGGTGCCCGGTCCTGCACGGTGCGGGTGAAGACCTCCGGGTTCTGCTTCAACCACGTCTCGGCCTCGGTGACGATCACGTCGACCAGTCGATGGTGCAGCCGGTCCTCGACCACCCGTTCCAGCGCCATTCCGAGGGCCCCGGCCCAGGGCCGTTCGACGATGCGGGGCAGCACCGCCTTCTCGACGAGTTCGCGGACCAGGTCGTCGTTCATTCCGGAGATCATCGCGGTGAGCCGCTCCGCCGCCTCGGTCGTGACCCGTTCGGCGTGCGACGGCTGGCGCAGCCAGGCACCGACCCGGGCGGACACTCCGATGCCGTCGATCTTCTCCCGGATCACGTCCTCGGCGAGGAAGTGGGTGCCGACGAAGCTCTCCAGGCTCCGACCAAGCGCGTCCTTACGCCGAGGAATGATCGCCGTGTGCGGGATCGGGAGGCCGAGTGGGTGGCGGAACAGCGCGGTCACGGCGAACCAGTCGGCCAGTGCGCCGACCGCGCCCGCCTCGGCGGCCGCGGCCACGTACCCGATCCACCCCGGGCCACCGCGGGCCTGCCAGCGGGCGGCGAGGAGGTAGATCGTCACCACCGCGGCAAGCAGGCTGCCGGCGATGAGCCGCATCCGGCGAAGCCCGCGGCGCAGGCCCGCCTCGTCGGTGGTGCCGCGCGCGAAGCCAGCCGACACCGGCCCGGAGACGCCCTCCGGATCGTTCATCGCCGCCCGTTCGGTCGGCCGCCCGTCCCGCCGCCCACTGAGATCCTCCTGCTCGTTCCGCCAGCCGGATCGGCGCGGACCGACCAGGCTGGCGGGCGAGCCTGGCGGTGTCGGACGCGACGATCCTCGGCCACCTTATGCGGGAGCACCGCCCATCCGGACCGGCGTGGGGATCATTCGGTCTGGCGCCGGATCCGTTGCTGGATGACGACCAGATCGACGATGGCGACGATGGCGAGGAAGGCGAGGACCGCGGCGCCGGCTGTCTGCCCCCGGACGGCGAAGAAACCGGCGAAGACCCCGCAGAACACCAGGCCGAACGCGGCGAGGACGCGGCGTAGCCCGAATGCGCTGCGAGCCGGGGGGAACCTCCCCGGATCGGAGGAGCCGGAGGAGAAGGCGCGGCGCCACCAAGGCCGGTGCCCGAGGGCACTACCCCGGTCGCGTTGGTGCGGCAGGGAATGGGTCACAGGCACCGGTATGCCCCGCCCGGACGGGGCAACCGGTCGCCCTCGTCGCCGTTGCGGGGCTGGTCCTCCCGGGCCGCACGGACGGCATGGAGCGGGCCGGCACCGACGTCGGTCAGCCCTCGGTGGTCGGTCAGCCCTCGGTGGTCGGTCAGCTCACGGGTGGTCGGTCAGCCCTCGGCTGCCGACGTGCCGTGGCGGCCCGGCAGCCTGGCGGTCATCGCGGATCTCGCCTCGTCGCTGACGAGGCGCTCGGTGAAGATCGCGCTTTCGGCGTCGATGCGCGCCAGCACCTCCGGTGTCCCGCCGTCGTGCAGCAGGGCGCGAGCTGCCGCGAGCGCCTGCGGCGGCTGGGCCAGCAGCGCCGCCACCCGGTCGTCGACCCGGGCGCGTAGCGCTTCGGCGTCGGGAAGCACCTCGGTCACCACCCCCAGTCGGGCGGCCTCGGCCGCTCCGAGGGACTCGCCGAAGTAGACGATGCGGGCAGCGATGGCTGGCCCGACCCGGCGGGGTAGCAGGAGGGTCGACCCGAACTCGGGGATCACCCCCAGGTTGACGAACGGCATCCCGAGAGTGCTGCGCTCGGTCGCATAGACCAGGTCGCAGTGCAGCAGCAGCGTGGTCCCGATGCCCATCGCGGGCCCGTCGACCTCGGCGACGAGAAGTTTCGTGCTGCGGGCCAGCGTCCGGATGAAGGTCAGCGTCGGACCCTCCGCCCGGAGGGCGTTGGTGGCCAGAAAGTCGACCAGATCGTTGCCGGCGGTGAAGGATCCACCGCTGCCGGTCAACCGGATAACCCGGATCTCCGGGTCGGTCTCGGCCTTGTCGAACGCCTCCGTGAGGGCGACGTACATCGCCTGGGTGAGGGCGTTGCGTTTCTCCGGGCGGTTGATCCGTACCGTCAGCGTGCCCTGGCCGGGTTCGCTCTCGATCTGGCTGCTCATCCGTGTCTCCTCACCGGTCCGTCGGGTTCCTTGACCCGGCCGTGCTCCTGACCCGGTCGTGCCCAGGGGCACAGTGCCACCGGCTGGCCTCGGGTGAAAGCAGTTGTGTCACCTCCGCCGCTTCCGTGACCTCCGCCGCTTCCGCCAGCCGGGCCTCGCTCGGCGATTAACATAGCAGTTCAGCAGCAGCTCATTGGACGGGAGTTGATGGGGAGGTTCGTCGTGGAGTGGCTGTGGAGTGATTGAAGCTCTGGCGGACCGGGTAGGGCCCGATCGGCAATCGCCAACGGGGGTGAACCGGTGGGGCCGGGTGCCCCAATTCCCGCCCCCGGGTGTCTGCAATGTCTACAACGTCTGCAATGTCCGCAATGGGACCACTCTCCATGGTCTGGCACGAGGCGGGAGCTGCAGCCCGGGCGGGGGTCGGGTGGGCCGCGAGGGTGCGATCTGTGTGGCCTCGGATCGTGCGATGTTCTTTCGGCAACATGCCAACATGTGATGTGCTTGCGTTGTCGAGCGCGGTGCGGCTGGTTGATCGGGGCCTTCGTGGCCGCGGAGGATCTGTGCCAGTTAGCGCTGACTGCTGCCCGTCAGTGCTGGTTCGTGCGCATCGCCGTTGTTTGGTCCGGACTGCGCTCATGTAATTCGGGGGCGGGTTCCGGTTGCGCGTTGCGCGCTCGCGAATGTCCGTCACTCGGTGCTACCTCGCCATCCTTTTGCGTTGAAGACGGGTGCCCCCGACCGGGCTAGTTCTTCACCCGCTACAGTTGTCCGCGCCCCCGGAACATTCCCCCGATGCCCGGACCGCCTACTCCAATGCGCCGGCCCGGTGTTGTCATCTGTGGTCTTCCGGTGACATGTCCCGATGGAACTCGACTACTCACCCCCCGCACACGAGGCACTCGACTCCCGGGTGCCGGACGAGAGGACCGGATGCTCCAGAATTGGCCCATCCGCTCGAAGCTAGTGGTGATTCTCGTCGTCCCCCTGGCTGCGCTCGCGGTACTGAGCGCGATACAGGTGCGGGGGAACGTCGACAACGTGCGGGTCGCCAACCGCATCAAGGCACTCGCCGACTTCTCGATCAAAAGCAACGATCTGGTCCAGGCCCTGCAGGTCGAGCGGTACGCCACGAACTCCTATGTCGGTTCCAACTACATGGCCGTCGCTCAGGGGCAGGCGGCGCTCGCCGCCCGCGGCCCGGTGGACCAGGCCCTGGCCGTCTATCGGGCCGGTGAGGCGGCGCTGCCCGCGGCGGGTCGTGACACCCTGGCGACCACGCTCGCGTCGATCTCGGAACGCCTCGGCAAGCTCCCGGCGCAGCGTAAGGCGATCGACGCGCACCAGGCGCAGGTGGACCAGAACATTGCTTTCTACTTGGGTGCCGTGGACGACCTCCTCGCTCTCAACGCCCAGGTGGCGGCCGGAAGCCGTAACACCTCGTTGGTCAACGGTGCCACCGCACTGGTGAGTATCGCGCAGGCCAAGGAGCAGGTCGCCCACCAACGCGGCGCCGTCGTCCGCGTGATCCTCCTCCAGCAGACAGATGTGGCCACGCTGCGGGAGATCCAGACCAGGACCGGGGCGGAGGATGCCTGGCTGGCCCAGTTCCGCACCACGGCCACGGCGGACGAGCAGGAGTTCTACAACGTGACGGTCGGCCGGACGATCTCGGCCGCCGGGACATTGCGTGACGGCACGGTTAACGCCGTGCAGAACGGCCAGCCGCTGACCGTTACCCCGCAGATCTGGCTGCAGGCCTCCGACGCGAAGATCAATGCGATGCGGCAGGTCGAACGCCGGGTCGCGGCCGATCTCGGGACGGCCAGCGCGAACATCGCCAGTTCGGCCACCCGAGACGCGCTTGTCAGCGGTATCGGCGTGGCGCTGGTGCTCGTGGTGTCGGTGGTGATTTCTCTCCTGGTGGCGAGCCCGATGATCCGGGACCTACGCCGACTGCGCCGCGGCGCCCTCGAAGTCGCGAACGAGCGACTGCCCGGAGTCGTCGACCGTCTGCACCGCGGGTCGCCGGTGGACGTGGCCGAGGAGGAATTCCCGGTCGAGGTCCGGAGCAAGGACGAGATCGGTCAGCTCGCCGAGGCGTTTGGCACCGTGCACGCGGTGGCCGTGCGGACCGCGGTGGGGCAGGCCGCGATGCGCAAGAGCATCGGGGACACGTTCCTCAACCTCGCCCGCCGCAGCCAGGCACTCATTCACCGCCAGCTCAAGGTGATCGACGCCTTGGAGCGCAAGGAGACCGACCCGGACGAGCTGGAGGAGCTCTTCCGTCTCGACCACCTCGCCACCCGTATGCGCCGGCACGCCGAGGACCTCATCGTGCTGTCCGGCTCCAAGCCAGCCCGTGGTTGGCGCCGGCCTGTCCCGGTCAAGGACGTCGTCCGTGGCGCCGTCGCCGAGGTGGAGGACTACACCCGGGTCCAGGTGATGTCGATCGACGGAGGGGCCATCAGCGGTCACGCCGTCGGTGACGTCATCCACATGCTCGCCGAGCTGATCGAGAACGCCACCTCCTTCTCCCCGCCCCACACGCCGGTGCATGTCTCCGGGCACGAGGTGTCGAACGGCTTCGTGATCGAGATCGAGGACCGCGGGCTGGGCATGAGTCCGGAGGAGTTCGACGCCGTGAACGAGCGGCTGGCCAACCCGCCCCCCTTCGACCTGTCGACCAGCGAGCGTCTCGGCCTGTTCGTTGTCGGTCGGCTCGCCGAGCGGCATTCTATCTCGGTGAAGCTGCGGTCCTCGCCGTATGGCGGCACGATGGCGATCGTCCTGGTGCCGACCACGCTGCTGCGGCAGGTCGACCCCGACGGGGAGGCCCGGCCGGAGCCCACGCAGATCGCCCCGCCGCTTGCCATGACGCGGGTTCCGGCTCTCGACGGCCCGGCCATCGACGAGGACCGGTTCCGCGGGTCGCTGGTGGACGCGGACGGCGACCTCGCCGGTCCCCCCGCGCTCTCCGAGGACGCGGCCGCGGCTGCGCACGGTCAGGACGAAACGCTCATCGACGATCTGCCGGTCTTCGCCACGGTGCGATCGAGCTGGTTCGTCGCCGACCGCCCGCGGCACCGTTCCAACGGCAGGCGTTCGGACGCTCCGCCGCGTCCCTTGACCCCGCGTTCCGACCCGGCCAGCGGGCCGGGCGAGGAGCCCGGCTCCCGCGGCTTCGGTACCCCCCCGCCGCTGCCGTCGCGCCGTTCGCGTGGCGGCCGCAGGGCCGCGGGGGACCAGCCCCACCAGGCTGTCCCGGACCACCCCCAGACGCCCGGGTTGGACGACCCCGACGGCCCGCCGGCCCGTCCGGGGCAGGACGAATCTTTCCGGGACGAACCCTTCCCGGAGGAACCCTTCCGGGATGGGCCCCTCCGGGACGGACGGGACGTCCCCGGTCCGGGTGGCCACAACGGTGCGCCCGGCTCCGGCTATGGCGGCGACGGCGGCCGTGTCACCTCGCTGTTCGGTGACAGCCCCATGGCCAGGGAGCGGTCGCGCGGTGGTGACCTCGGCTCCGCCGACCCGGGGGAGGCCACCCGAACCGATCCGTTCACCTCACCGCTGGGCCGGCCGGTGGGGTACTCCGGGGGATTCCACCGCGAGGACGCCCCCGCCATGGGCCAGACGGTCGTCCCCCTCGGACGCCCGGCGCCTTCGGCCCGTTCAGACGAGCCCGCCGAGCCGGCCGGGCCCGGCGCGGACGGCCAGCCGCCCGTCAGTTTCACCGAGGTGGGCCTGCCCAAGCGCACCCGGCGGGCCAGTCTCGCGCCGCAGCTTCGCCGGGACATTCCCGAGGAGAGTTCCGGAATGCTCGCCGCGCAACGGAGCCCGGAAGAGATCCGCAGTATGATGTCGTCCTTCCAGAACAACTTTGGTCGTGGTCTGGCGGACGGCCAGGTTTCGAACGACGGTGACGATGTAGGAAAGGTGACCTGATGCGTCCGCTGGGGCCGTCCGAGAACATGAGCTGGTTGCTCAACAACCTCGTCAAGAAGGTGCCCGAAGTCACCTATGTGATTGCGCTTTCCTCCGACGGGTTGTTGCTCGCCGCCTCGTACGGGATGGACCGGGCGACCGCCGACCAACTGGCCGCGGTAGCCTCCGGATTCAACAGCCTGGCGCGCGGCGCGGGTCGTTTCTTCGGGGGTGGAAACGTTCGGCAGACCATTGTCGAGATGGACGAGGGATTCCTGTTCGTCACCGCGGTGGGGGACGGATCGTGCCTGGCCATTCTCAGCAGCCCCGGCGCGGACATCGGTCTCATCGCCTACGAGATGGCGCTGCTGGTGACCCGGGTCGGCGAGTTCCTCACCCCGGAACTCCGGGCTCAGATGCAGTCCGCGCTGCCACTCTGACCTCGGCCCGGCGATCGGGTGGGGGTCCGATCGGTTGGTGGGTCAGCCGGTCGCCCCCTGCGCCATCACCGACCGGATGACAGCAGAATTCTCAAGGCAGGAGGACCGGATATGCCGCGCGATGACGAATGGTTCGACGAAGAGGCTGGTCCGGTCGTCCGCCCCTACGCTGTCACCGGGGGCCGGACACGGCCGACGAACCAGACGTTGGAGCTGGTCGCGTTGGTGACCACCACGCCCAACGGCCGGCTGATGATGCGGACGCTGGAGCATGAGCAGCGCGCCATCGCGCTGCTCTGCCAACGCGTGCAGTCGATCGTGGAGATCTCCGCTCGGCTGAATCTGCCGGTCGGGGTCGCGCGGGTCCTCGTCGGCGACATGCTCGACGCCGGCCTGGTAACCGTGACCCGACCGGCCCGACCCTCCGACCGCCCTTCCATTGCCCTCATCGAAAAGGTGCTCGATGGACTACAGGCCCTCTAGGACGGGGTCGCCGGAAACGGCGCCGCCGCATCCGGTAAAAATCATCATCGCCGGCGGGTTCGGAGTCGGGAAGACGACGTTCGTCGGTTCGGTGAGCGAAATTCAGCCCCTCACCACGGAGGCCGCGATGACGGCCGCAAGCATAGGGATCGACGACACCAGCGCGGTCGGCTCGAAGACGACGACCACGGTCGCGATGGACTTCGGTCGGATCACGCTTCTCGATAGCATTATTCTCTACCTTTTCGGCACCCCGGGCCAGGACCGGTTCTGGTTCATGTGGGATGAGCTCGTCCTCGGCGCGATCGGCGCGGTGGTCCTGGTGGACACGCGGCGGCTGGCCGACTCCTTTCCGGCCATCGACTACTTCGAGGAGCGCGACATCCCGTTCCTCATCGCGCTGAACCGGTTCGACGGTGCGCGGGAGTACCGGGCGGAGGACGTCCGGGCGGCGTTGGACCTCGATCCGCGCCGTCCGGTGGTGTTCTGCGACGCCCGGCAGCGGGAGTCGGTCCGGCAGTCCCTGGTGTCGCTGGTCCGCCACGCCCTCGACGTGGTGTCCGCGGAGGCGTCCCGGTCGGGCCTGCCCCAGCGGTCGGGGTGAGCGGCCGCGTCGGTCCGGTGGGCACGACTGGTCCGGTGGGCACGACTGGTCCGGTCGGCGTCCGTCGGCCACGTCCCGATCCTGCTCCGAGGAAGGGGAAGGTGCTCGATCTCTTCGGTATCGATGAGGTCACCCTGGCCGCCTATCGGCTGTGGCTGTGCCACGAGGTCCTGAGCGTGCCCGAGGTGGCGGAGATGCTCGGCGAGCCGCTGGTCGCCGCGGGGCGGGCGCGTGATCGTCTGGTCGAGCTGGGTCTGCTGCTGCCCTCGCGCGAACGGGCCGGTCACTACGTCGCGGTGCATCCCGAAGCCGGGCTCGACCACCTGCTCCAGGTGCAGCACGAGCAGCTGATCCGTCGCCATGAGCGGCTGCTCCTGGCCCGGGCGCAGATCAGCTCCTTCGTCTCGGACTACCTGGAGAGCCGTCCCGGCGGGGACACCGTCGAGGTAAGGCGGATAGACGGCGCCGACCAGGCCCGTGCGGAGCTGCTCGCGATCGTCGGGCGAGCCGAGCGGGAGGTGCTCGCGCTGCACACCCGGCGCGAGTGGTCCTCGGCCCTGACTCGCGAGGTGATGCCGGTCGAACTGCGCGCGTTGCGGCGTGGCGTGGTGATGCGCAGCGTCCTGCCCCGGTCGATGCGCCTGGACGAGCTCGGCGCCGGCTATGTGCGGACCGTGGCGGCGCATGGCCTGGACGCCCGGATGATCGACGATCCCCGGCTGGACGCCACCGCGGTCGACGGGCGGATCGGCCTGGTCCGACTGGGCCGGGGGTTCGCGACCGGCCAGACCCTGCTCGTGCGCACCCCGGAGCTGACCGCCCTGCTGCTCACCCTGTTCGAACAGGTCTGGGAGGCCGCCGAACCGCTGAGCAGCGAGGCGATAGCCGCTCCCGGGGACGGTGACGACGCGCCGAGCGACACCGAACGGCTGCTGCTGCGTCTGCTCAGCCTCGGCATGAAGGACGAGGCGGCCGCGCGCCACCTGGGCGTCTCCGTCCGCACCGTGCGTCGCATGATCGCCGATCTGATGGCACGGTTGAACGCCCGTAGCCGGTTCCAGGCGGGTACCCTCGCCGCGCAACGCGGCTGGCTCTGAACGGGCCGGTTCTGAGCATCTGGCTCTGAACATCTGGCTCCGAACAGCCGGCTTTCGCGCCGCGGCGGCCCTCCGGCGATAGTCCCGGTCAGGTGAGAGCGGCCGACGTCGGCCAGACGAGGCCCCGGCTCCCCGACCAGAGAACACCATACTCGACCAGGCCGAGGCCGAGCGTGGACGACGTGGTTCCCACGAGATCGAGATCCCGGCTCTCCTCCGGTGGCGTATCGACCACCCCCGGGCACCGGGAAGCCCGCTTACGGTGGTTGTAGCCACGTTGTTCTTTTTGTGTGTGTCAGTTGGCATTTGACTGCCAGGGCAACTTGCTGCCAGGGGAAATCCAGGACAGCCGCGCCGCGTGGCCCCATGCTCTCGATGAGTCAAAGAAGCTGACTGCTTCAGAAAGGCTGGCTGCTTCAGAAGGGTCGCTGGGCTGCCTCAGAAGGGTTGCCGGATGGGAAGCGGTGGTCGCGCACCGGTCACTCCTGCCTGGCTTCATGTTCGTCGGCGGATTCCCCCTGTCACCTGTAACGCGACGCAAGGTGCCGAGGTCGGTCCGTCAGGGCCGGTCCGCCCAGCTGCCCATGCACACGGTACCCGTGCTTGCCATGCACACGGTACCCGTGCTTGCCTGGGGTCAAACACACGTTTTCCAAGAACATGTCGAGGAGATTCTCGTGCCCTCAGCCACCGGTCCCTCGGTTACCGGTCCGCAGAACCCCGCCACGCCGTCCGGAGGCCAGTCACACCGGACTCTCATCGTGGCCAGGATGAACCCTGCCGACGCTCCCGCCATCGCGGCGACCTTCGCCGAGTCCGATGCCGGAGAACTACCCGGAATCGTGGGTGTGACCAGGCGTGACCTGTTTCACTTCCATGGCCTTTACTTTCATCTGATCGAGGCTCCGACTAACGTCAGGAACACCGTCGAGAACGTCCATGAGCATCCGCTGTTCGTCGACGTGAGCAAAAAGCTCGGGAAATACGTCTCCGCCTACGACCCGGAGACCTGGCGCACCCCCGGGGACGCGATGGCGCAGAGTTTCTATTCGTGGACGGCCGGCTGAGCCCCCCGGTACACCACCGGGCTCCTGATACACGGCCGGGCTCCTGTACACCGCCAGAGTACCGGGCCCGCCGGCTGCGGCCGCGGCCGGTCATCAGCGACTGCGTCCTCGATTCCGCCCACAGGTACGCCCAGTTTTTCATGTGAACCCCGAAACCCGAAAATGAAAAAGGGAGTACGACATGCCCCGGCAATGGTCGGCCGATGCCCTGCTTGACTTCCTGGTCGAACAGGCCGGTCTGCCCTCGGACGAGCGGCCGACGGACCTGGACGTGACCTTCATCGACATCGGCCTCGACTCGCTCGCCTACCTCCAGCTCTCGGCAGAGGTGGCCGGGACCTTCGGGGTGGACCTCCCGGCCGAGCTGCCGGAGAGCTGGACCCTCGCCGAGATCCTGGCCACGGTGAACGCGGCTCTCGACCAGCACGAGACGGTCTGAATCCGCCGTTAGTTTCCACGTCCCCTACCTTCCAGGTCGACCGGAGCCGACGTGAGCGGGCACACTGACAACTCGATTTTCATCGATGCCGACATTGAAACCGTCTGGACCATCACCAACGATCTGAAATCCTGGCCTGACCTCTTTACCGAATACGCCTCGGTAGACATTCTTGAGCACCACGAGAACACCTTCAAGTTTCGCCTGACCATGCATCCCGACGAGAACGGGACGGCGTGGAGTTGGGTGTCCGAGCGGACACTCGACCCGGCCACCCGGCAGGTGCGCGCGTACCGCGTCGAGACCGGCCCGTTCGAGTACATGCACATCCACTGGAGCTACACGCCGGAGGGCACCGGCACCCGCATGCGCTGGGTGCAGGACTTCCACATGCGCCCGTCGGCGCCGGTGAACGACGAGCAGATGACCAACCGCATCAACACCAACACCGCCCGCGAGATGTCGGTGATCCGGGAGAAGGTCGAGCGGGCCGCCGCCGAGCTGCCCCCGGTCTCCCTCGCGCTGCCGGAACAAGTCTGAGGAGAACGAGACCGGTGACTTCCGTGACAGCGATTCCGAAGGTTCTCTGCATTCACGACATGACCCCCAACCGTCGGCGCGGCGGTGACGTCCGCACGCTGCTCTCCCCGGTGACCGTGGGTTCGACCTCGGGTTTTTTCGGCACCCTGACCCTCCAGCCGGGTGAGGTGGTGACCGAACACCTGCACCCCTACTCGGAGGAGTTCCTCTACTGCGTGCGCGGCATTGTGACCGCCCGACTGGACGGTCAGTACCAGGACCTGCCGGCCGACCACGGGGTGTGCATCCCGATCGGGATGCGCCACCGCGTCGTCAACACCGGCGAGGAGACCGCCTTCCTCGTCTTTCACCTCAGCCCGCTGGCACCCCGGCCCGATCTCGGCCACGTCGACACCGAGGTACCGTTAGACCCGGACGCCCCGCACGCTCCGGTCGCCCCGTCGGCACCCACCGTCGACGCCTTGCCCCACGGGTCCGGACAGTGAGCGGACCAAGACGGACGGCGGTCACCGGGATCGGGGTGGTCGCCCCCGGCGGGGTCAACCGCAAGGAGTTCTGGACCCTGCTGACCGACGGCCGTACCGCGACGCGGCGACTGTCGTTCTTCGACCCGACCCAGTTCCGTTCCCAGGTGGCCGCCGAGTGCGACTTCGACCCGGCGGCGGCCGGCCTGACCGCCCGGGAGATTGCGCGTAACGACCGGTTCGTGCAGTTCGGCTTGGCCGCGGCGTTGGAGGCGGTCGAGGACAGCGGCCTGGACCTGCGGGGCGGCGGTGATGGCGGTGATGGCGGGGGTGGCGGTGATGCCGGGGACGGCCCGATCGTCGGCGTCAGCATCGGCAGCGCGGTGGGCGCGACCACTCGCCTGGAGAACGAGTACGTCGAGGTCTCCGACAGCGGGCGGGACTGGGAGGTTGATCCCCGGTACGCCAGCTCGTTCCTCTACCACGCGATGGTGCCGAGCTGCCTGGCCACCGAACTGGCCTGCCGGTTCGGCACACACGGCCCCGCCTTCGTGGTCTCCACCGGCTGCACCTCGGGCATCGACGCGGTCGGCTACGGCCATCAGCTCATCGTCGACGGCGAGGCCGACATTGTCATCGCCGGTGCCTCCGACGCGCCGATCTCCCCGATCTCGATGGCGTCCTTCGACGCGATCCGCGCGACGACGGCCCGCAACGACGACCCCGAACACGCCTCCCGTCCCTTCGACGCCAGCCGGGATGGCTTCGTGATGGGGGAGGGCTGCGCCGTCCTCATCCTGGAGGAGCTCACCGCCGCCCGGTCGCGCGGTGCGCACATCTACTGCGAGGTGGGTGGGTACGCCTCGCGCTCGAACGCGTTCCACATGACCGGACTGCGCCCCGACGGGGTCGAGATGGCCGAGGCGATCCGGGTCGCGATGGACGCGGCGCGGGTCGGAGCCGACGACATCGACTACATCAACGCGCACGGATCGGGCACCAAGCAGAACGATCGGCACGAGACGGCCGCCTTCAAACGTTCGCTGGGACAGCGGGCGTATGACATCCCGGTCAGCTCGATCAAGTCGATGATCGGGCACTCGCTGGGCGCGATCGGGTCGATCGAGATCGCTGCCTGCGCCCTGGCGATCGAGAACGACGTCATCCCCCCCACCGCCAACTGGACCACCCGCGACCCCGAGTGCGATCTCGACTACGTCCCGAACATCGCCCGGGACCACGCTGTCGACGTGGCCCTGTCGGTCGGCAGTGGTTTCGGTGGCTTCCAGTCGGCGATCGTCCTCGCCGCCCCGACGCGATGAACGCCGCCGTGGAGGCCTCCGCCGCGACGGCCGCGGGGCCCGCCCACCGGGACGGTTCGCCGCAGGCCCCGGTCCGGCCGGTCGTCACCGGGCTCGGCGTCCTCGCGCCCAGCGGCATCGGGACGGAGGAGTACTGGGCGTCGACCCTGCGCGGCGAGTTGAAGATCGCGCCGATCAGCCGGTTCGACACCACCTGGTACGACGCCACCCTCGCTGGAGAGGTCGCCGGTTTCGCGGTGGAGGACCACGTCGACAAGCGGTACATCGTCCAGACCGACCGGTGGACCTGGTTCGGGATGGCCGCGTCGCGCCTCGCCATGGCCGATGCGCGCTACGACCCCGCCGCGCACGATCCGTATGCGACCTCGGTGGTGTTCGGCAGCGGGTCGGGCGGTGTCGACATCGGACAGCGCGAGCTGGGACGGCTGTGGACCCGGGGCCGCACCGCGGTGAGCGTCTATCAGTCGATCGCCTGGTTCTACGCGGCGACGACCGGGCAGACCTCGATCCGGTATGGTTTGAAGGGGCTGTCGGGGGTCCTGGTCAGTGACGGTGCCGGCGGAATCGACAGCCTCGCCCAGGCCCGGCGGATTATCCGCCGCGGCACGCCGACGGTGCTCGCCGGGGGGGCCGAGGCGAGCCTGACGCCCTATGCGATCACCGGTCATCTGTCCAGCGGCCGGGTCAGCACCGCGACCGTTGCTGCGGACGGCTACAAGCCGTTCGACGTCCGGGCGAACGGTTACCTGCCCGGTGAGGGTGGCGCGACGCTCGTGCTCGAGGATCCGGCCGCCGCCGCCGCCCGGGGAGCCCCGCACGTCTACGGCGAGATCGCCGGCTACGCCGCGACGCACGACGCCGCCCACCACGAACGCCCCGCCCCGGACGTGCGCTGGCTCGCCACCGCGATGCGCCGGGCCCTGCGCGACGCCGGCCTCACCCCGGACGACGTCGATGTCGTCTTCGCGGACGGCGCAGGTTCACCGGACCTCGATGCCCAGGAGGCGGCGGCGATCCGCGCGGTCTTCGGCGCCCGGACGGTCCCGGTGACGGCGCCGCAGGGCTTCGTCGGCCGGCTCCTCGCCGGCGGCTCGGCGTTGACGGTGGCCGCGGCGTTGCTGTCCATCCGGGACGGGGTCATCCCGGCGGTGGGCAACCTCGACACCCCCGATCCGGCCCATGGGCTCGACCTCGTGCGTACGCCCCGGCGTGCACCCGTGCGGGTGGCGCTGGTGAACGCCCGTGGCTACGGCGGTTTCAACAGCAGCCTCGTGGTTCGCGCCGTCGGTTCCCGCTGAGGGCGTACCCACCCGTACCGCCTGCCCCTGCCCGCTCACCTCACGACCCCTCACCTCACGACCCCTCGGCAGCCGACCCCTCGGCAGCCGACACCTCGACACAGGAGACAGTCAGCGATGTTCTCAGACCTGGCCGGGCGACGCGCCCTGGTTACCGGCGGTACCCGCGGCATCGGACGGGCCGTGGTGCTCGGCCTCGCCCGAGCCGGTGCGACGGTCGTTGCCGGCCACCAGCGCCAGACCGAGGATGCCGAGAGCCTGCGCCGCGAACTCAAGGACACCGGCGGCGACCATCTGCTCGTCCAGGCCGACGTCGCCGATCCGGGCCAGATCACCGAGCTCGTCGAGGCCACCGGCACCCACCTGGGCGGCCTCGACATCGTCGTGAACAACGTCGGCACGATCAGCCACATCCCCTACGCGCAGCTGCCCCTGGACGAGTGGACGCAGGTGCTGACCACCAACCTCACCGCCACTCACCTCGTCACGCAGGGCGCGTTGCCGCTGCTGGGGGACTCCGGCTCGGTGATCAACATCGGGTCCGGCTCCGGGGTGGTCGGTCTGCCGCTGCGGGCCCACTACACCGCGGCGAAGACCGGCCTGATCGGACTGACCCGCTCGCTGTCCAAGGAGCTCGGTGTCCGCGGCATCCGGGTGAACCTGGTCTCCCCAGGAGTCATCGAGACCCACCATGCCGAGGGCATCGACCCGGCCGTCAAGGCGGCCTACACCAACCGCATCCCGCTGGGACGCATCGGGACGGCCGAGGAGGTCGCCGCGGTCGTCCTGTTCCTGGCCAGCGACGTGTCGTCCTACGTCAACGGCGCCACCTTTGCCGTGGACGGAGGCATCTGATGGCCTCGACCCCGCCTTTTCGGATCATGCTGACAATGCGGATCCACCCCGGCCGGGAGGTCGAGTTCGAGCAGACCTGGCTGCGGATCGGCGACGCGGTCACCTCGCACCCGGCGAACCTCGGGCAGTGGCTGATCCGCTCGGAGGACGAGCCGAGCACGTACTACATCGTCAGTGACTGGGTTGACGAGGAGCAGTTCCGCGAGTTCGAGCACAGCGAGCGTCACCTGGTGCACCGCAAGGCGCTGCACCCGCTGCGCGCCAGCAGCTCGATGGTCACCGGTACCGTCGTCGCCCAGCTGGCCGGTACGGCCTCCCTGACCGTTCCGGCGGGAAGCTGACCGTGGCCGGCCCGGCGAAGGTTCGGGTCACGCTGTGGGCGGTTAACCCGCCCGGCGATCCCGGCGCGGTGGAGCGGGCTTACCACGAGATCAGCTTCAAGCTGGTCGGCACGCCTGGCCTGCTCGGTAACACGCTGCACCGGTCGGCGGCGGACCCGTCCCGGTTCGCGGTGGTCAGCGTTTGGGCGAGCATGGCCGAGTTCAACGTGTGGGAACAGGGGGCGGACCACCGCGGGACGACCTCACCGCTGCGTCCCCTGCAGGACCCGCAGCGCCCTCCAATGATCGACATCGAGGTCGCCGCGTACGGCCCGGACGGGCCCTTCGGGGACGATCTCACGGA
Source organism: Frankia sp. CcMO1 (assembly GCF_977945845.1). Classification (NCBI taxonomy): domain Bacteria; kingdom Bacillati; phylum Actinomycetota; class Actinomycetes; order Frankiales; family Frankiaceae; genus Frankia; species Frankia sp. CcMO1. The sequence continues at coordinate 9,941 of NZ_CDWTMG010000044.1, read as the reverse complement.
TTGATCATCAAGGTCCAGTAGTCGAGGTCCGGTGGCTGGGGACCGATCGTCGCCGCGGCTGTGCCGTGCGTCAGCCCCACCGCCCGAACGGGCGGTGGGGCTGACGCACGTGGACCACGAAGAACGTCTTCCGGATGATCTACGGATATCATGGTGGGCGTGGACGAGTCATCCCGCCGGTCCGACGCGGCGCGATTCAAGATTGAGGAGCTTCTGGATAACGCCAGGCATGGCCAGATCCGGATTCCTCGATTCCAGCGTGGGCTTCGTTGGATGTCGTCCGATGTCGAGAAGCTCTTTGACAGTATTTATAAGGGTTTTCCGATCGGCACACTTCTCTTCTGGCGCCGGGCTCCCCCGGCTGGAACCGTGGAGATCGGCCCGATAAGGATAGCGGCGAACGCTCGTTCAGACCTAGGAGTCGAAATGAAATAACTTGCGCGTTTCGAACCCTCCACAGGCCTGTGACCTGCGATGATGATCTCGATCGCGTATTTGTTACTTCATTACGTCCCCCTAGATCCGCCAGTAGTGCCGGCTTGCATGATCAAAGTTCGGTGATCTTCCCTTTTCGGGTTTGTTGATGTTGTTTTCGACGGCTGGGCAGGGTGAAGGCCCGGCTGTCGTGCCGGGTGAGCGCCGGGTCCACGGCCCGGGGGCGTGTTCCGCGTAGAGAACGGGCTGGTCAGACGGCCGCGGGCAGGGCGTGCAGCCGGGCGAGGGCGGTGGTTAGGTGCTGGTCGCGGCCGGGTGGCAGGCGCAGGATCAGTTGGCCTGCGTGGCGGGTGACCCGGCCGGGGATGGTGATCAGTTCGTGGCGGAGCCGGTCGCCGTGCGCGCGCCCGGCGCGCTGGTCGAACCCGGTGAGCGTCTGGAGCAGGGTGGACAGCCAACCGGCGAGGATCGCGGCCCACGTCCAGACGGTGTTGATGGTCGGGTCGGCTGAGGGCAGGTGGCGTAGGCCGGCGCCGAGTTTGTGGTCCTTGATCTGGGTCTCGATGTCGGCGTGGCCGCGGAACCAGTGCTCGAGCGCGACGATGTCCGGCCCGTCGTTGGCGGGGATGTTCGTGACGATGAAGCTGACCGCCCAGGCATGGTCGACGATTCCGTCAAGCGCGAGGGTGAGCTGGGCTTTCGGGATGGTGCGCCGCCGCCGTGAGCGGGGGTCGGTGGAGATCTCGGCGGCGGGGACCTTCACCCGGCGGATGATCGTGTAGGTGCCGGGCGGCCAGCCGGTCGGAGCGTAGCTACTGGTGGCGACCTGGGCGCCGGTCATGTCCCGCGCGTCCGTCCAGGACGTCTCCTCGACGGCGGCGTAGGCGCGCCAGAACGCGGAGTTACGCGGCGCGGCGATTGCGAAGTCCATCCCCGCGGCCACGGCGGCGCGGGCGAGGTCGCCGGTGAAAAACCCCGAGTCCGCGCGCGGCAGCGGCGGCGCGCGGACCGCGACCGGCAGGTTCGCCAGAGCCCGCGCGAACAGGCCTGCCGCGCGCGGACGGACGTCCTGGTCGCCGGCGAGCAGGTCCGCGGCCAGGACCAGCCCGGTCCTGGCCCACGACGCCAGCAGCGGCCGGCCGGCCTTCTTCCCCTCGTAGGTATAGGCCACGCCGCGCTTCGTGCGGCCGAAGACCTCGACGTCCGAGGAGTCCAGGTCCAGCGTCGGCCGATCCGTGACCAGCTCGGCCCGGCGCTGCGCGGGTAACCGGGCCAGCCAGCGGCCGGCGAGCACCCCGACCGTCGCCTCGACCCCGGCCAACGCGCCCGGCCCGAACCTGGCCGCCAGCCTCGCCGCCGTCCGCGACGGCGCGAACGGCCCGCCGCCAGCAGCCCGCCCGCCTCGTCCAGACGCAGCCGGTCCAGCCCGGACAGCGTCGCCTGCCCTGTCAGCTGCGCCGTGGCCAACCCGACCAGCAACTCCCCGGCCGACAGTCCCCGCGCCCGCTGCTTGACCGGCCCGACCCGCTCGTCGAGCGTCTCGACGACCCCGAGCCGATCCACCAGTTCGCTCACCGCCGCCAAGCCGGCCAACCCGGTCAGCGACCGGTCCGCCGGCCCGACCCGAACCCGCAGGGCCCGTTTCCGCGGCCCGGTCGATCTGCGTAGTCTCTTCACCCGGCGGGTGCCTCTCGTCAGGACGTCATCGGTTGGTGGTGGTAAGGAGTCGAAATGAAATAACTTGCGCGTTTCGAACCCTCCACAGGCCTGTGACCTGCGATGATGATCTCGATCACGTATTTGTTACTTCATTACGTCCCCTAACCCCGATTCTTCCTGCACGGCAGGCACCCGCTCACGTTCCAACGATCTACGAACCCCCAACATCACCAGCTACTGGCGGATCTAGGTCAGACCGTCGTGGCTATGAAAGATTCCATCGCATCGCTTACCGGCTACCCGGGAATTACCGCTGGATTCGTCGCTCGAATACGGTCGCACCAGGAGGAACTGCCGGTCTTCAGGGACTGTTAGCGGCGCGGGCCGCGGTCGCTTCGAGGATGACCGCGGGATCGGTTCTCCTCCCGGAGAATCCGGTGCTGGCCCACCTGACGTACCGCGGCCTGGTCGATAGGGGAAGTCGGGTCGTTTCGCGACGACACCCTCCAGTCCGGCGGCGCCGGCTGCCAAGATCTCCTGGATCGCCCCACCAGCTCCTCCGGCGGGCTCAGTTCTCTCCGGCCGGTCAGGCCTGCCAGTATGGCCCGCTGTTCGAAGCGGGGCAGCCCGGTCGTCTGGTGCCCATCTTCGCCTGCTTCGACCAGGTGTCCGATGATGCCGCTGAGTGCCGGTTCTGCGCCGAGGTGTAGAAATGTGCGGTCTGCCCAGGACAGTCCCGGTGCGTACTCCTCGGCCGTGAAGGCGGCGGCGCGGGTGCCCCGGGCTCCGGAATCGGGGGGTTATGCCGGACTCATCCGCTCTTGATGTCCTGATCGGGCTCGCGCTGCTCTTTGCCGCGTTCAGCCTCGCCGTCTCCCGGATCAACGAGGCCGTGCTCGCTCTGTTCCGCTACCGGGGGCGCCAGCTGGAGGCCGAGCTGCGACGGCTGCTCGGCGGTGACCGGCCCGCCGAACCGTCCGATCCGGGGGCGGACCCGCCCGCGGATCGTCCGGACCTCGTCGCCGAACTGTTGGACGGGCCGCTTTTGGCCATGCGCGCCACCGGCCGCGACACCTCCCTGCCGGCTATGGCCGACCATCCGCCGGTTTCCGGGACCTGGGGCTCGGTGCGCCGCGCGCACACACTGCGGTTGCCGTCCTACCTGCCGTCCACCGCCTTCGCTCAGGCGCTGCTGGACCGGGTCGACCCGCCCGCCCGGGCCATGCTGTCCCAGCTCCGCCCGGACACCCTGCCCGACCACGTCTCCGACGAGGCCAGGGCCGTGTACCGGCGGGCCTACGACGGTGCCCGGCATGCCCTCGAGGAGAGGTCCGCCCAGGCCCTGTACGACGCGATGCCCGTGGATCACCCCACCGGGCGGGTCGTGGCCGCTGCGCTCGTCGCCGCCACCAAGGCCGGAGCCGTGGGAACGGTGGAGGACGGGCTCGCCGCGATGCCCCCCTCCCCGGTGAAGACCGCGATGACCACGGCGATAGTCCAGGCCGGCGGGGACCGCGAGAAGGTCGTCCTCGAGCTGGCCCGGTGGTACGACGACGCGATGGACCGCCTGTCCGGGTGGTACAAGCGGCGCATCGCCGTCTTCCTGCTCGGCTACGCGGTCCTGCTGTCCGTCCTGTTCAACCTCGACGCGATCGGGCTCGCGCGGGCGTTCTGGCAGGACGGCACCGTGCGGCAGGCGGCCGTGACCGCGGCCCAGGCCGAGGTGGGTTCATCCGGCGAGGCGGCCGGGGGCTCCGCCGGGGATTCCGCCTCCGGCACCCGCCTCACCTCCGACCAGCCCACGGTGGGGGACGCCACGGAACAGGTGATCAAGACGGTGCGCGACGCCTCGGGGCTCGCCTTCCCGATCGGCTGGGTCCACAACTCCGCGGGCCGCGACGACCCACGGGAGGTTCCCGACTCCGTCGAGGGCTGGTTCCTGAAAATCGCCGGCATCGCGATCGCCTGCTTCGCGCTCACCGCCGGCGCCCCCTTCTGGTTCGACCTGCTTGGCAGACTGGTGAACATGCGCGCCACCGGCCCCAAACCCCGGGCCGCCAACGGATAGATCAGGACTCTTCCGTCGGCGGGCCGGCTGGTGGCCGTGGTGGCCGAGGTGGCCGAGTTGTGGGGAGCAAGGCACGGTCCAGGGACCGCAGACCGTGCTCAGGTCCCCCAAATTCGCCAGCCGGCACTGGCACTGGCACTGGCACCGGCACCGGGTGGATGCCGAGCTGGTCGAGACGCCGCACCAGCGCGTCCAGGGTCGGCCGGGGATGCCGGTAGAACTCCGAGCCGCGGATCCGGAAGAACGTCCAGCCGAGCCGTTCCAGGATCCGCTGGCGGCGCAGATCCGCCTCCCACTGGTCGGGCCCGTGGAAACGGTCACCGTCGCACTCGACCGCGAGGCGGGGGCCGCGGCGCCCCACATCCCCAGTGGCGGCTCCTGCGGCGGCGGCTCGCTTGGCGGTGGCTCCTTCGGTGACGGCTTGTTCGGCGGTGGCTCGCGCGGCGGCGACCCCCCCGACGACCAGGTCGGAGACCCCCCCGACGACCAGGTCGATCCGGTAGCGCCCGACCGGATGCTGGGGGCGAACCCGGTAGCCGCGGGCGAGGAGCTCGCGCAGGACGGCCCGTTCGAACTCGCTCTCGCAGCGATCGGCCAGATCCGCGTCGAGCCGTCCGGTCTGCCCGGCGTACATGTACTCGATCAGCTGGCGCCGCACATCGTCGTCGCGCAGCGTGGCCGGGTCGACGCTGTGGAACACCCACATCTGGTTGCGGGCGCGGCTCGCGGCCACGTTGACCCGTTGCTGGTCACGGCGGCGGGTGGCGGCCGAGCGGTTGTCGTCCGCGACGACGGAGATGAAGATGACGTCCCGTTCGTCGCCCTGGAACTGGTACGGGTCGCCGACCCGCAGGTCGCGGCGGGAGAACTCGCGTTCCCCGAGCCGTTCGACCAGGGTGTGTTCGATGAGGCGGGGCTGGCCGGCGCCGAGCAGGGTGACCACGCCCATGCTCATCCCCTCGTAGGCCGGGTCGGCGCAGCAGGCGAGGACCCGCTCGACAAGGGCCTGCGCCTCCGCCGGGTTCGCGTCGCCGAAGCGGGTCTGCGACCGGGCGCCCCCGGGGACCCGGACCGGTCGCAGCGGCGCGCCGATGGCGAGCTCCGGATCCTCCCGCAACGGCAGGATCTGCTGGTCGTAGAAGCGGTTGGAGAAGCCGATGATGTCGGGCAGGCAGCGGAAGTGTTCCTTGAGCACGATGGTGCGCGGGAAGACCCGGGCCGCGGTGTCGTAGAGACTCGCCTCCACGTCGAGCAGCGAACGCTGGGCGACGTCGGGCAGGTGCGCGTCCATCAGGGCATGCACCTTGGCCCGTTCGATGCCGACGGCCTCCGGACTCGTCTGGGCGTCGTCGCCGACGACGACGGCCTTGCGGCCCAGGCTCAGCACGCCGAGGGCCAGTAGGTCGCACTGGCTGGACTCGTCCACGATGACCACGTCGAACAGGTCGTCGGCGCCCGGCTCGAAGCTCTCCATCACCCGGTGCGTCGGCATGATCCACACCGGTACGGCGCCCATCGCCGCCCGCATGTGGGCCCGGGCCTCGGCGCGCCACCGCGGGGCGTACTTCCCGGTGCCCTTCCCGATCCGGTCGAGTGCCTGCACCCAGCCGGTCAGCGCCCGGCGCTGGGAATCGCCGAGCCGGATCGCCAGGCCCAGCCGGGCGGAGCGACGCGCGGTCTCCAGCACCAGGGCGCGCACGTGCCGCGAGGCGTCGGCGAGCTGACGGCCGAGCGTGGTGAGGTCGCCGTCGGCGTGCAGGTCGTCGAGCCAGGTCTGGGCTTGGCGCCAGCGCCACGCCTCGCCGGCCCGCACCGGATCGCCGGCCCGTACCGGATCGCCGGCCCGCATTGGATCACCGGCCTGCACCGGATCACCGCAGCCCGACGGGTCACCCTGCCCGGTGAGGATGGCGTCGGTCCACAGCGGCGCGACCGCGCGCAGCCGGGCCGCGAGCCGGTCCCGGCGTTCCACGTCGGGGCGCAGCGCCGCCAGCCGGGCGCTTTCGTCGAGCAGCGCCGTCCAGGCCGCCAGGTCCCGCCTGGCCAGCGCCTCGTGCAGGCCGGCCCACACCCGGCCGGCCTGCGGGCCACGGCCTCCCTCGGTGAGCGCCCGTTCCACCACGGCGAGCGCACCGACGATCTCCTTCTCGCGCCGTCGGCCGGTCGCCGCGGCAAGCAGGCCGGCGAGGTGGGAAAGCGTGTCCGGGTCGGAAGGCGCCGTCGTGACGCGATGGCCGGAGGCGAAGCCGGCGGGGAAGACGGCGGGGAAGACGGCGCGCAGCCGGGCGGACAGCTCCGGCGCCGCCCGGCGTTCCCAGTCGACGGCATCGGCGAGGCCGCCGGCGACCGCGTCGAGCCGGGTGAGGACGTCGGGTGCCGCGGGCTCGACGGCCTCGCCGCCGAGGGCGGCGGCGATCGCGGCCTGACGGGTGGCGGCGGCGGTCAGCGTCTGACGGCGGCGCACCTCTGCCTCGACGATTGCCACATCGCCCACCGTGCGTGCGACCAGCCCGTCAACGCGCACCGCGTCGTGCAGGTCCCGCAGTTCCCGCCCGCCGAGGCGGGGGATCCCCCGGCCGGCGGCGAAGCGGCCCCGCAGGTCGGCGAGCAGCCTCAGCTGGACCCGCGAGTCACCGGTGGGCAGCTCGATGGAACGGCCGAAGGTGAGGGTGGTCAGGCGGCGCAGCTCGGCGACCTCGGCGGCGAGGGCCGTGGCCTGGTCGGCCCAGAACCCGGCCTGCTCACCCGACGGCGCGCACTGCGCCCGGGCGGTGGCGAGCCAGCCGACCGACAGCCGGCGCAGCCGGTCGGCGGCGGCCCGGGTGTCCTCGACCAGGGCACGGACGCCGTCGGCACTGTCGGCACTGTCGGCGTCGAGCGCGTCGAGCGCGTCGACGGACAGGCCGGCCTGTTCGAGGTCGGCGAGCCCGGCGCGGATCTCGTCGAGTTCGTCGTGCAGCCGGCCGAGGGTGACCGCGCCCGGCAGCGACGCGCCGTCCGGCAGGTCGTCCGGCAGATTGCTCGCGGCGGCCCGGGCGTCGGCGGGGGTGATCTCGCGCGCGGTCCGGTAGAGCTCGGCGAGCTCGGCCGGGCTGAGCGGAAGCGCGTGGGTGGGGTCGAGCCGGTCGGGGACGAACCCGAACTCGTCCGCGCGCTCGGCCAGCCAGCTCGCCACCTCCGGCGCGCGTTCCCGCCCGTGCGGCAGGTCGAACTCCCGCGCCTCGCTGGCCAGCAGGTCGATCATCCGCAGTTCGAGGGTGCGGGCGGTGGCGCGGGCGGCGTCCAGCTCCTCGGCGAGGGCCTTCACGGCCGCGGTCTCCCGCGCCGGGTCGACCTCGCTGACCGCCCCGGAGATCTCTACGACAGCGGCGCGCAGTTCGTCGAGGTCGGCCCGGCTCGACCCGAGCACGGCGACGGTCAGGTCGCGCAGCTCCCGCGGGATCTTGTCGCGCAGCACCGTGAGGGCTTGTTCGTCCTGCGCGGTGACGAGCACCCGCTGCCCGTGCGCCACGAGGTGGCAGATCATGTTCGCGATGGTGTGGCTCTTGCCGGTGCCGGGCGGCCCCTGCACGGTGACCCCGCGGGCGCCCGCGAGTTGCCGGGCGATCCGCTCCTGGTCGGCGTTCGTCGGCAGCGGCATCAGCAGGCGTTCACCGAGCCCCGCGGGAGAGTTGTCGTGACCGCGCCGGCCACGGCCTCGATCGGCGTGGGCGCCGTCGGCCCGCTCGTCCGCGCCGAGCGCGGCGGCGACGAGCCTGTCGTCGGCGACCACGGCGGCGATGGCCTCGGGGAGCACGTCCCGTTCGGCGAGGGCGGTCCGCAGCTCCGCGTAGAACTGCGCCTGCAGAGCCGGCCGCGGCCGCACGTACACCGCCCAGGTGTCGACCAGGACGGGACTCGGCCCCGGCGGGGGCACCGGACCGGTGGTCGCGCGGGCGTCCAGCCCGAGCGGGGCGAGGATCTGGCGGTGCAGCTCGGCCCGGGCCGGGGCGTCCCACGGATCGGCCGGCGCCGTCCGCAGCCGGTCGCGCAGGGCCGACATCTCGTCCAGACCGGGGAGGCCGAGGCCGTGCAGGGGCTCGGTCTCCAGGCTCGCCGGACCGTCGGGATGCAGCCGGATGACCCCGGAGTCCGGATCGACCGTCAGCACCATGCGGGTGACGAGCAGCGGATGGATGATCGTCGCGTCGCCGACCCGCCAGCACAGCACCGAGTGCCCCCAGGCCAGCTCCACGGTCGCGGCCTCGCGCTGCAGCCGCAGGCGCAGGTCGAACAGGCGCTGGTAGAGGGCGCGCGCGTCGCGGGCGGCGCGTGCCCCGGGCGCCCACGGCCGCCACACCTGACGCACCCAGGCGTCGAGCAGGGCGACGGCGCCCGGCGGAGCGTCCCGCTCCTCGCCCGGGACGCCGGGAGCGGGAGGCTCGCGCTCCCTGGTCCGCTCGACGGCCTCCGCGTCCAGGAGATGGGCGGGGATGGTAGGTGGGGCGTCCGGGCTCACCACCGTCCCGGCCAGGTAGCGGTCGAGCGGGGGTGGCCAGCTCGGCGCGGCCGGCTGGGGTACCCGGGCGACCTCCAGCCAGCTCTCCCGCTGCGTTGTCGGGCCGAACCGGATCCCCGGATGGGACGGGACGTCAGCCGGAAGGAGCGGAGCGGGGACGTACTCGGCGAGCTGGCGACGGGGGGCACCGCGCCGTTCGGCGGCGAGCGCGGCCAGGTAGTCCAAGAGCCGAAGCGACCGGCCACGGAGCTGATCACGGGCGGACATCGGGCTCCTCGGCCGGGGGCTGGGTCAGGGCGCGGCGGCGCGACGCTAGCTGCCGTCCGCGTCTCCGCCTGATCGACCTTACGACCTGTCTCCGACACAATCGCCGGCTTCCGGCTTGTCCCGCCCGGACCGCTGCCCGAGGAGGCTGCCTGGGACGGGCGGCGCGTTTCCGCCCGTGGCCACACCCACGCCGGACGAGGCCGATGCCTGATCCGCTACCAGGGACGCACGTGGGGCGGCGGACCGTCGGCGTGTCGATCCTGTCGTCTTCTGGACACGCATAGTGACTATCGGTACCGTCCGACGTCGTCTGGTCCGACGTCGTCTGGTCGGGCTGCGCCGAGTCGGGTTGCTGGGGGAGAACCACCATGGGATTGCGTTCCGGCGGTGCCGCCGTGCTCACGAGCATGCTGGTTGTGCTGACCGCGGTTCCGGTCGCGGCTTCGCGCCCCGCGGATGGCCCGTCGCGTTCCGTGGCGGAAAGCTCGCGTTCCATCGACGAGGTGCCGGACCAGGTCTCGCTCCGGGCTCTCGACGGCGGCGGCGACCACGGCAGCGGCGGCGGCGACCACGGCAGCGGCAGCGGCAGCGGTGGCGGTGGCGGTGGCGGGGACCATGGCCGTGGTGGTGATGGGGACTCCAGAGCGTCCGCCGGCACGGGTGCGTCTCGGCACCCCGCCCCGGACAGGACCGGGACGGATCCCCGCGGGAACTCGCTTTCCTATACCGGTGGGCAGATCGGCGTCCTCGCCGTACTGGCGGCGCTGTTGCTCGGTGGGGGTGCCTTCTGGCGACGCGCGCACCGGGCCGGGCTGTCCTGAGCGCGGTGACCTGCCGGCTGCCGGCCGGCGAATCTGGGGGACCTGAGCACGGTTTGCGGTCCCTGGACCGTGACTGGCTCCCCCAAATTCGGCCGCCGCGCGATGGTGGTCACTGCATAAGCTGACCGTCTCCCGGCCGTCGCGGCCGCCAACGTCGCGGGGCCTCCGGACCCGGGTACGGTCTGGTCTAGGG
>NZ_CDWTMG010000043.1:23589-27319 GCF_977945845.1 Frankia sp. CcMO1 | reverse complement strand
GGCGGCGTCGGCGGCAGCGGTGCTGCTGGCGGCGGGCACGCCGGGGAAGCGGTTCGCGCTGGAGAACAGCCGGATCCTCATCCACCAGCCGTCGGCGCAGGGCGAGGGCCAGTCGAGCGACATCGAGATCCAGGCGCGAGAGATCCTGCGGATGCGGTCCCTGCTGGAGCGGATGCTCGCCGTCCACACCGGCAAGAAGGAAGAGGACATCCGCAAGGACATCGAGCGTGACAAGATCTTCAGTGCCGACGAGGCCAAGGAGTACGGCCTGATCGACGAGGTCATCAAGACCCGGAAGTCCTCCCGGCTCGCCACCGCTCGCTGAGGTGCCGGGCCGGCGGTCCGACCCCGCGGTCGGAGCCTCGCGAGGCGTGACGTCTCGCGAGGCCGGCACGCGGTCGTCGGCCGTCGGCCGCTACCACACCCGACGCGCCGACGCGGTGAAACCCGGTCAGCAGTTCTCGTCCGTGACGCGATGGCCTCATGGGACTGCGTGGACGGGCGAGGACGGCCAAGGTGACCGTAGGCTGACCGGTATGAGCCGAGCGATTGGGCTCTCACCGGACGGCTCGGCGGGGTACCGTCCCCACGGGGATGGTTGCAGGCAGACACGCGACGACTGGGCGGTGTCAACCGCCCCTGACATGCAGGCGACACCATCGTCTGGACGAAGGGACTGAGTCCTCGGTGGCACGCATCGGTGATGGCGGTGACCTGCTCAAGTGCTCGTTCTGCGGTAAGTCGCAGAAGCAGGTGAAGAAGCTCATCGCCGGCCCTGGCGTCTATATCTGCGACGAGTGCATCGATCTCTGCAACGAGATCATCGAGGAGGAGCTGTCCGAATCCTCCGAGCTCAAGTGGGACGAACTGCCCAAGCCACGCGAGATCTACGAGTTCCTCGACAGTTACGTGGTGGGGCAGGAGACGGCGAAGAAGACCCTCTCCGTCGCGGTCTACAACCACTACAAGCGGGTCCAGGCGGGCGGATCCAGCGGTGACGGGAGCAAGGGCGAGGTCGAGCTCGCGAAGAGCAACATCCTGCTGCTCGGGCCGACGGGCTGCGGCAAGACGCTGCTCGCCCAGACTCTCGCGCGAATGCTCAACGTCCCGTTTGCCATCGCCGATGCCACCGCGCTGACCGAGGCGGGCTACGTCGGGGAAGACGTCGAGAACATTCTGCTCAAACTCATTCAGGCCGCCGACTATGACGTCAAAAAGGCCGAGACCGGGATTATCTACATCGACGAGGTCGACAAGATCGCCCGGAAGTCGGAGAACCCGAGCATCACGCGGGACGTGTCCGGTGAGGGCGTGCAACAGGCCCTGTTGAAGATCCTCGAAGGCACCACGGCCAGCGTGCCGCCACAGGGCGGGCGCAAGCACCCGCATCAGGAGTTCATCCAGATCGACACGACGAACGTGCTGTTCATCGTGGGCGGGGCGTTCGCCGGGCTCGACCGGATCATCGAGTCGAGGATCGGCAAGAAGTCGCTGGGGTTCCGCGCCGTACTGCACGGCAAGGACGACCCGGACGGATCCGACGTCTTCGGCGACATCATGCCCGAGGACCTGCTGAAGTACGGCATGATTCCGGAGTTCATCGGCCGGCTCCCGGTGATCACCAGCGTGTCCAACCTGGATCGGGAGGCGCTGATCCGCATCCTCACCGAGCCGAAGAACGCCCTCGTCCGCCAGTACAAGCGACTGTTCGAGCTGGACAGCGTCGACCTCGACTTCACCTCGGACGCGCTCGAGGCCATCGCGGACCAGGCGATCCTGCGTGGGACCGGTGCCCGCGGGCTGCGAGCGATCATGGAAGAGGTCCTGCTCTCGGTGATGTACGACATCCCGAGCCGCAAGGACGTGGCCCGGGTCGTCGTCACCCGCGAGGTCGTGCTGGAGCACGTCAATCCGACGCTGGTCCCGCGCGACGTCGTGTCCAAGCGGCCTCCCCGCCAGGAGAAGTCGGCCTGACGGCGCCCACCCGGCGCCCACTCAGTGCATCCCGTGCGTCGGGTCCAGCGCGGTCAGGGTCCGGCGGGCCTCAGCCAGATGGTAGAAGGACCCGGTCACCAGGATCGCCCCACCCGGCCCCGCCGCGTCCCGCAGGGCGTGGCGGACGGCGCAGCCGACGTCGGAGGCAGCGTGGGCCGGCATCCCCCGCGCCCGCGCCGCGGAGACCAGGCGCTCGGCGTGGATGGCCCGCGGTGACGCCGGTTCGCAGGCGATCAGCGAGCTGATCGGTTGGTGGCGCAGTTCCGCGAGAGTCCCCTCGTAGTCGTGACCGCGCAGCGCCCCGTAGACGACGGTCCACTCCCGCCCGGGGAACTCCTCACCCAAGGACCGGGCGAGCGCCGCGCCCGCTGCCGGGTTGTGCGCCCCGTCAAGCACGCACAGCGGCTGTGCGCGCACGATTTCCAGGCGTCCCGGCGCCCGGACGCCCCCGAGACCGGTCCGGACCACGGCGTCGGGGAGGGGATGACCGGCGAAGGTCTCCACGGCGGCCAGGGCGCACGCCGCGTTGGCATCCTGATAGGCACCGTGCAGGGACAGCCGCACGTCGTCGTAGCGCGCCTGCGGGGTGCGGAAACCGCCCCGTCGACCCGCCGCGTCCGGGTGGCCGGCGACCGCGGCGAAGTCCTGGCCCAGCCGCAGGATATCCGTGGCCGGGGTCCGGGCGAAGATGTCGTAGAAGCGGGGGTCCACCTCGCCGAGCACCAGGTGACTGCCGGGCTTGACGATCCCGGCCTTCTCGCGGGCCACGCCCGCCATACTCCCGGCGTAGTCCAGATGATCCGCGCCGATGCTGGTGACGACCGCGACCCGCCCGTCGGCGATGTTCGTGGCGTCCCAGCGGCCGAGCAGGCCCACCTCGACCACGGCGACGTCGACGGCCAGGTCGGCGAACCATCGGAAGGCGGTGGCCGTCAGCAGCTCGAAGAAGGTGGGCCGTCCGCTCATCGGGGCGGCCGCGTCCAGGACGGTGCCCACGCAGCGTCCGAATTCCTCGTCGCCGATCGGTTGGCCGTCGACGACCAGGCGCTCGTTCACCCGCTCCAGATGCGGACTGGTGTACAGCCCCACCCGCAGCCCCGCCGCGCCCAGCAGCGCCGAGATGATCCGCGCCGTCGAGGTCTTGCCGTTCGTGCCGGTCAGATGGATCAGCGGAACCGCCCGGTGCGGATCCCCGAGCCGGCCCGCCAGCTCCCGCATCCGGTCGAGGCTCGGCACCGGCCGACCCGCCGGCATCGTCTGCTTCTCGAGATCCACCGTGTTGTTCAGGGCGACCCACGCCGACTCGTACGTCCACTTCACAGGCTGGTTCCACTTCACCGGCTGGTTTCGCCCTCCTTCGACCTGGGGTCGACAGTAGTCCGCGGGAGTCTGCGGGCAGGTGCGCCGGACGCGTCCTCTGCGGGGGGGAGCGCGGGCACCTGCGCGGGCACTTGCGTGGGCGGGAGTGAACCCGGTGGACCCGGACCATCGGGCCGTACCATCGGGGATGTGACAGGCGCCGCCGGGACCACCGGAACCGCCCATGCTCCTGATCATGAGCGGGAGGGCCCACGCGCGTTCGCGGCCGAGTGCTCCCGGCGCCGCGAGGTCCGCGCCCGGCCGGGCTTCGACCGGCTGAGCCGTCTGCTGGATCTGCTCGGCCAGCCGCAGCGGGCCCTTCCGAGCATTGTGGTGACCGGCTCGGTGGGGAAGAGCTCCACGGTGTCGGCGATTA
>NZ_CDWTMG010000043.1:0-23142 GCF_977945845.1 Frankia sp. CcMO1 | reverse complement strand
TTACCGCGCTGCTGCACTCGTTCGGCATCCGCGCGGGATCGTTGAGTTCGCCGGGCTGGCTTGGGGCCGAGCAGCGGGTGGGGCTGGCCGGCGCCACGATCGATCCCGACGTCCTCGGCCGCGCCTACGCCGATATCGCGCCGTACCTGCCGCTGATCGAGGACGACGGCCGGCTGAGCGCCTTCGAGCTGCTTGCCGCCGTGGTCTTCGCCGCCTTCGCCGACGCTCCCGCCGATCTCGCCGTGATTGAGTCCGGCTGGGACGACGCCGGCGAGCTGAGCGCACTGCTCGACGCGCCGGTGTCGGTCGTCACCCCCGTGGCGGTGGGCGAGCGGGAGCCGGCGGCGGGCCTGGACCGGATCATCGCGCGGACGGCGGGGGTCATCCGCGCCGACACCCTGGTCGTGCTGGCCCAGCAGGTCCTGCCCGCCGCGCAGGCGCTGCTGCGGCGCGCCGCCGAGACCGGGGCGACGGTCGCCCGGGAGGGGCTGGAGTTCGGCGTACTCGGCCGGCAGGTGGCTGTCGGGGGGCAGATGATCACACTGAAGGGGCTGGGCGGCACCTACGAGGAGATCTTCCTGCCGCTGCACGGCGCGCATCAGGCCCACAACGCAGCGGTCGCGCTGGCCGCGGTCGAGGCGTTCCTCGGCGGCGGGCGCAACCAGCTCGACGTCGATGCGGTCCGCGCCGGTTTCGCCGAGGTGGACTCCCGGGGCCGGCTGGAGGTCGTCCGCCGGTCCCCGACGATCATTCTTGACGTGGCCGACTCGCCCGTGGCGGCGGGCGCGCTGGCCGCGGCGCTCGACGAGGCGTTCACCTTCGACGTCCTCGTCGGGGTCATCGCCATCGAGCGCGAGGTCGAGGGCGCCGCGGCGCGGGACGGTGCCGCCGCTCGGGACGGTGGTGGCGGGCGGGATGCGGCGGAGCTCCTGGCCGTCCTGGAGCCGGTCCTGAACACGGTGGTGGTCACCGCCGGTGCCGGGCCCGGATCGCTGCCGGTCGACGGTCTCGCCGCGGTCGCCGTGGGTGTCTTCGGCGCCGACCGGGTGGAGGTCGTACCCCGGTTGGACGACGCGATCGACGCCGGGGTGCGCATCGCCGAGGAGGACGCCAATCTGGGGGGCGCCGGCGTGGTGATCACTGGTTCGGCATCTGTCGTGGGTCGGGCCCGGGCGTTGCTGCGCCCGTGACACGTCCTCCTGGGTTTCCCGACATGTTCCCGACGCGTTCCTGATGCGGTTGCGGGGTGTTTCCGGGACGCCGCGGTCCCGTCACGGTGCGGGCGTGGGCACCCTGTAAGTTGACGGGGGATCCTTGGGTCCCTCGTCAAGGACGACGAAGTCGATGATCGAGAAGGAGTACCGTGTCCGTCGAGCGCACCCTCATCCTGGTCAAGCCCGATGGCGTCAGCCGTGGCCTCGTCGGTGAGGTCGTCGGCCGGCTCGAGCGCAAGGGGCTCACTCTGGTGGCGCTCGAACTGCGCACGCTGGAGCGGTCCGTCGCCGAGACGCACTATGGCGAGCACGCCAGCAAGCCGTTCTTCGGTGAACTGGTCGACTTCATCACCTCCGGGCCGCTGGTGGCCCTCGTGGCCGAGGGGGCGCGTGCGGTGGAGGCGTCGCGTGGGCTGATCGGCGCGACCGATCCGGTCAAGGCCGCGCCCGGCTCGCTGCGTGGGGACTACGCGCTGGAGATCGGCCAGAACCTCGTGCACGGCTCGGACTCGCCGGAGTCCGCCAAGCGGGAGATCGACCTCTTCTTCCCGGGCCTGAGCTGACCGCGTAGCCGTTCACACCGACCGGGGCGTTCCCGAGAGGTCCCGAGATGCCCCGAGACGCCGCCGGTCGGATTTCGGGTGGCCTCTCAGGGCCTGGCCGGGACCGTAGGCGTGTCGCCCTCGTGATTCGTGAGTGTGCGCAGGGCGGTTCCGGCCCAAGGGTGACACGAAACCGGCCCATCACCGACCGGGGCGGCGAGGGGCCCGGTGTCGGTCTACCCTTCAAGTACTTGCCCGGAGCGTGTCCGGTGGGTCGCGGTAACCGACAGGGTCGTGGTCGGTGGCCGTGGTCGAATCCCCGGTGGGCGCCTGGGTCGTCCTGTTCGATCTACGAACTCTGTACGTGTTCCACGCGCTTCTCCGGCTCCTCGGTAGGCCGTGCCTGTCGGTCACGCCGGAGGCGGCCAGGACCGCATCCCCCGGGAAGGTCGGTACCCGACGATGTCCAGTTCGCTGTCGTTCCTCGGTCGTGACATGGCCGTCGACCTCGGTACCGCCAACACGCTGGTGTACGTGCGCGGCCGCGGGATCGTCCTCAACGAACCGAGCGTGGTCGCGATCAACACCACCACCTCGGGCATTCTCGCCGTCGGAACCGACGCCAAGCGGATGATCGGCCGGACGCCCGGCAACGTGGTGGCCGTGCGGCCGCTGAAGGACGGCGTCATCGCCGACTTCGAGACGACCGAGCGGATGCTGCGCTACTTCATCCAGAAGGTGCACCGGCGGCGCCATTTCGCCAAGCCCAGGCTGGTCGTGTGCGTGCCCTCCGGCATCACGGGAGTGGAACAGCGGGCCGTGAAGGACGCCGGCTACCAGGCCGGCGCCCGAAAGGTCTACATCATTGAGGAGCCGATGGCCGCGGCGATCGGCGCTGGTCTGCCGGTGCACGAGCCGACCGGCAACATGGTCGTGGATATCGGTGGGGGCACCACCGAGGTCGCCGTGATCTCACTGGGCGGCATCGTCACCAGCCAGTCGATCCGCACCGCCGGGGACGAACTCGACGTCGCGATCATCTCCTACGTCAAGAAGGAGTACTCGCTGATGCTCGGCGAACGCACCGCCGAGGAGATTAAGATGGCGATTGGGTCGGCGCACAAGGTTCCCGACGAGCCCAGCGCCGAGATCCGTGGGCGCGACCTGATCACTGGACTGCCGAAGACGATCGTGGTGACGGCGGAGGAGATCCGCAAGGCGATCGAGGATCCAGTCAACGCGGTCATCGACGCGGTGAAGGTGACCCTCGACCGCTGCCCGCCGGAGCTCTCCGGCGACATCATGGACCGCGGCATCGTCCTCACCGGCGGCGGGGCGCTGCTGCGCGGTCTCGACGAGCGGCTGCGGCAGGAGACCGGCATGCCGATCCACATCGCGGAGAATCCGCTGCATTCGGTTGCAATGGGGTCGGGCAAGTGCGTGGAGGAGTTCGAGGCCCTACAGCAGGTACTGATCTCCGAGCCGCGGCGCTAGGCGGTTGCGCAGGGCCCTTGCCGATCCCTTCCCATTGGACCGATCCTTTCCCATTGGAATAGCCGGAGCGGCGCCTGGTGCCGCGTGGCCGTCGCCGCGTGGCACCGGATCGCGCAAGAGTGTGTTCGGAGGGTGTTGTGGGCCGTGGCACGAGGCGATCCCGCCTGGTGATCGTCGCCCTGCTCATCGTCGCCTTCACCCTGATCACCCTGGACTACCGGACCGGGAGATCGGCCACCGGAGCACGCGGGGTCCTGCACTCGATCTTCGGGGGGGTCGAGAACGGCGTTACGACGGTCACCCGCCCGATCGGCCGGACCGTCTCCTCCCTGACGCACCCGAACCGCTATCACGACCGGGCGGACCGACTCGCGGAGGAGAACGCCCGCCTGCGCCGCCAGATCGCCGACGACACTGAGATCGGCCGGATGTCAACCGAACTCGCAGATCTTCGTTTGCTGGCAGATAAGGGCCAGTACACCGTCGTGCCGGCAAAGGTGATTGCGGTCGGTGACGTGACGGGGACGGACTGGACCGTCACCATCAACGCCGGCAGGGCCGACGGCATCGTGGTCGACAAGACCGTGCTCAATGCCGACGGGCTGGTCGGCACGGTGTCCGGCGTGACCGAGCACACCGCAATCGTCCGGCTGGCCTGCGACCCGGGCAGTCACATCGGAGCCCGGCTCGAACGCACCCAGCTGCTCGGTGCCGTGGTCGGTGGGCAGGGACCAAGCACGTTGACCTTCACGCTGTACGACGCCTCGTACCGGGTGCAGAAGGGCGATCGGCTGGTCACCTTTGGCAGCCTCGACTACGTCGCCGGCGTCCCGATCGGTGCAGTCACCAAGGTCACCGACGTCGATGGTCTGTCGCGGACCGCCGAGGTCAGACCGTACGCGTCGGTCGGCACTCTGGACCTGGTCGGAGTGGTGGTTGGCAAGCCACCGGCTGACCCCGGCGACCGGGTACTGAAGCCCAGGCCAGTGCCGACCGAGCCGGCTGCGCTTGTCCCGCCGGCCCCGCCGTCCCCCACTGCCGGGTCGCCGGTGGGGGGATCACCGGCCGGGGCGGCATCCGGTGTCCGGGGCGGAGCGGGTTGAGCGTGATGTGGGGCACCGCCGGCCCTGAGGAGACCCTGCGCGGGCGCGCCGTCGTGGCCGCGGTCGTGCTCCTGACCGTCGCCCTGATCTTCCAGGTCTCCGTGATTGCCCGGTTGAGCCTGCCCGGCGGCCGGCTCGACCTCATGCTCGTCCTGTTGGCGGCGATCGCGCTGATCGAGGGGCCGCTGCTCGGCGCGGTCGCCGGCTTCGTGGCGGGATTGCTGGCCGATCTGTCCTCCACTCATGTTCTCGGTCAGACTGCTCTCGTTTTGTGTCTGATCGGTTACGCTGTCGGACTGGCGATGGATGCGGCGGAGCGGTCGGTGGTGGTTCCCCTGGCGGCGATCGGTGGGGCGAGTGTGCTGGGCACTCTCGGGTACGCCGCCACCACCTCGATCCTCGGTGAGGCGGCGTTGACGGGAGGTCAGGCTGTGCTGCGGGCGTTGGCGGCCGGCGTCTACGCCCTCCTGCTCACCCCGTTCCTGTTCCCGTTGCTGCTCGCGGGCTCCCGGCGGCTGGCCGGCGGTCGGCGGCGGGAGTCGCGATGAACGACCGGGTGCGGGTCCGCGTCCTGCTGCTGCGCGTGCTGGTCGTTTCCCTGCTCATCACACTCGGCGCGCGGCTGTGGGTACTCCAGATCCTGGACGGTGACCGGTACCGCCGGGTCGCCGAGACCAACCGGGTCCGCGAGGTGGTGACGCCCGCGACCCGGGGGATGATCCTTGACGATAAGGGGCAGGCCCTCGTCCGCAACCGTACGTCGCTGGTCATCTCGGTGAACCGGTCGACCACGGATCGGCAGGCCGACCAGGGCCGGGCCGTCCTCGCCCGCCTCGCCGCGGTGATCGGCACCCCCGTGGACGAGCTCGCCCGGCGGATCCGGTTCTGTAGCGCCCAGGTGAAGCCGCCCTGCTGGAACGGATCGCCCTACCAGCCGGTACCGGTCGCCGAGGACGTCAGCCCGCAGCAGGCCCTCGCCGTCATCGAACATCCCGACCGCTTCCCCGGCGTCTCCGCCGACCTGCAGGCCGTCCGCGAGTACCCGCATGGCGCGCTGGCCGCGCACGAGCTGGGCTATCTCGCGCCGGTCAGTCAGGACCAGCTCGACAAGCAGGGGGATGAGAAGGGCTACCACCTCAACAGCCTGATCGGCGTTGCCGGCCTGGAGAGCACCTATGACGACGAGCTGCGCGGCACCGACGGGGTGGAACGCCTGGAGGTGGACCGGTTCGGCCGGGTGGCCGGTACCGCGTCGACCACCGCGCCGCTCAGCGGTGACCACCTGGTGCTCAACCTTGACCTCGACGTGCAGCAGGCGGTCGAGCAGGCGCTGACGGACACGATCAACAAGCTCGGGGGCGGCCCGCGCACCGCTTCCGCGGTCGTGCTGGACGTGCGCACCGGCGGGGTGGTCGCGATGGCGAGCCTGCCGTCCTACGACCCGTCGGTCTTCGTCGGCGGGGTCTCGGAGAACGACTACCGGGCGCTGTCCGATCCCGCGAACGGCATCCCGCTGCTCTCGCGGGCCTACCAGGGGTCGGGGGCGGCCGGCTCCACCTTCAAGGCCATCTCCGCCGCCGTCGCCTTGCAGAACCTGGGCGCCAAGGGGAACGACCTCTACGACTGCGCGCCCAGCCTGCAGATCGGTGACCAGGTCTTCCACAACTTCGACGGCCAGTCGGCCGGTCCGATCACCCTGCACCAGGCGCTGGTCATCTCCTGTGACGTCATCTTCGACAAGTTCGCCTACGACGCCTGGCTCGCGGACGGCGGGCTGCGCAACGGCCGTGGGCCCTATTCCGCCCCGAAAGAGTACTTTGTCAGGATGGCCCAGGCGATGGGCTTGGGCCGGACCACCGGGCTGGACCTGCCCGGCGAAACGCGGGGCTTCGTCGTCGACCGCGCCGGCGCCAAGGCGATCTGGGCGGAGCTCAAGGACTCCTACTGCCGGCGGGCCAAGAACGGCTACCCGGAGGAGCCCGACCCGGCCAAGGCCGAGCGGTACCGCAAGTACGCCGCCGAGGCGTGCGTCGACGGCTATCTGTACAACGCCGGTGCCGCTGCCCAGTTCGCGATCGGCCAGGGCCAGTACCTGTCGCTGAGCCCGCTGCAGCTCGCCGTCGCCTATGCGGCCATCGCCAACGGCGGCACCCTGTACAAGCCCACCCTCGCCAAGGCCACCGTGTCTCCGGACGGCAAGGTCGTCAGGACCTTCGCGCCGCGCCGGGCCGGGACGCTGCCGGTCTCACCGGAGAACCTTGCTTACATCCGGGACAGCCTGCGGGGGGTGACGACGGAGGGCGGGGGCACCGCCACCGGCGTCTTCGCGGACTGGCCGAGCGACGTCGTCCCGATCGCGGCAAAGACCGGAACCGCCGAGGTCGAGGGCAAGGGGGACACCTCCTGGTTCGCCTCCTTCGCGCCGGCGAACGACCCCCAGTTCGCCGTCGTGGTCACCATCCCGGACTCCGGGACCGGCGCGGAGTTCGCGGCTCCGGTGGCCAAGCAGATCTACCAGGCGATCTACGGTGTCGGCCGGCCGGCGGCGATGCCGGGTGGGAAACCGCCGGCCGAGCCGCCGAAGATCAACCGGGACGGGACGATCGCGGCGTCGTCACCGCAGCCCGCCCCCGCGACGCCGACATCGCCGGCCGGATCGGCGCCGGTCCTGGCCGGCCCCCTGTCCGGTACCAGCGGCGCGGGCGCGACGGCGACGGGCCGGGCGCCACCCTGACGGCCACCTTGTGCCGTGAGGGCGGGGCCTCGGGATGAGGTGGGAGCCCAGGATGTGAATGTCGCGTCGGCGTGACGGTGGTGGCGGGAGGCGCAGTGGTAGACGAAGCGGGACCCACCGCACTTCGATCGTCTCCGGTGCCCATCCGGGGGCGGATCGGGCACCTGCGGGAGAGGGCTTCCGGACCCCACTCGCCGCTGCGCCGGCTCGACTGGCCGCTGCAGCTCTGCGTCATCGCGTTGTCCGTTCTCGGTGCTCTGCTGGTCTGGTCGGCGACCCGCCAGCGGCTCAGCGAGGCGGGCAGTGATCCCAACACCTTCCTCGATCGGCACCTGCTGAACCTGGCCATCGGGCTGGTGCTCGGCGCGGTTGCGACCGTCATCGACTACCGGGCGGTGCGGGCCTACGCGCCCTTCGTCTATCTCGGCTCGCTCGTCGGGCTCGTCGCGGTACTCCCGTTCGGTTCGACGATCAACGGCGCGCACTCGTGGATTGTGCTGCCTGCCGGCTTCCAGCTGCAGCCGTCCGAGTTCGCCAAGGTGGCGCTCGTGGTCGGCGTGGCGATGATCTTCGGTGAGAAACACGAGGACCGGCACACGGGAGTCCGGCGCGGCGCCCCCGGCCACGGTGACGTGCTGCTCGTGCTCGGGCTCACCGTGGTCCCGACCGGCTTGATCATGTTGCAGCCGGACTTCGGTACCGTCATGGTTCTGGTCTTCACCACCCTCGGCATGCTGGCGGTCAGCGGCGCGCCGCGCCGATGGGTGCTGGGGCTGATCCTCTGCGGTGTGCTGTTCGGCGGCGCGATCCTCCAGTTCCACCTCCTGAAGCCGTATCAGGAGGCCCGGCTGACCTCGTTCGTCTCCGAGAACAAGGCATCGTCCGGCACGGGCTACAACGTCGACCAGGCGATGATCGCGATCGCCAACGGCGGAATCTCCGGACGGGGCCTGCTGCACGGCCAGCAGACCCAGGGCCAGTTCGTCCCCGAGCAGCAGACAGACTTCGTGTTCAGTGTCGCGGGGGAGGAACTGGGATACCTCGGGGCTGGCGGAATCATCGTGCTGCTCGGCGTGGTTCTGTGGCGGGCCCTGTCAATCGGCTTCGACTCGCAGGACTCCTTCGGCACGCTCGTCGCCACCGGGGTCGTCTCCTGGTTCACCTTCCAGGCGTTCGTCAACATCGGCATGTGCCTGGGCATCATGCCGGTCACCGGCCTGCCGTTGCCTTTTCTCTCCTACGGCGGTTCGTCGATGTTCGCAAACATGATCGCTGTCGGGCTCCTGCAGAACGTGCGGCTGCGATCCCGATCGGACCCGTATGCCTCCTGAGCCCGCCCGGCTGCACACTTCCCGCCCGGCCGCGTTTCCCGGGCCGGCCGAGCGTCGAGGTGGACCTGGCGCGTGCCGTAGGCTCGCATGCATGTCCGGACAGTCGCTGTTCGCTCGCCTGGAGCCGCTGCTCCCGCGGGTGCGAAGGCCCGTGCAGTACGTTGGAGGCGAGGGCAACTCCACGGTCAAACCCTGGGACTCCGCTGCCGTCCGCTGGTGCCTGATGTATCCGGACGCCTACGAGATCGGCCTGCCCAACCAGGGGCTGCAGATTCTGTACGAGATCCTCAACGAGCAGCCGGATGTGCTCGCCGAGCGCACCTACTCGGTGTGGCCGGACCTGGAAGTGTTGCTGCGCGAGCACGGGCTGCCGCAGTTCACGGTGGACGCCCACCGCGCGGTGGGCGATTTCGACCTGTTGGGCATCAGTTTCGCCACCGAGCTCGGGTATACCAACCTGCTGACGGCACTCGATCTTGCCGGGATCTCGTTGCACGCGGCCGAGCGCACCGACGCTGATCCGCTGGTCATCGCGGGGGGGCATGCCGCCTTCAATCCCGAGCCGATCGCCACGTTCGTCGACGCCGTCGTGCTCGGCGACGGCGAGCAGGCCGTGCTGGGCATCACCGACGTGGTTCGCGCCTGGAAGGCGGCCGGGAGTCCCGGTGGCCGGGGCGAGCTGTTGCACTGGCTGGCCCGTCGGCGCCTGGTGTACGTGCCGGCGTTCTACGACGTCTCCTACCGGCCCGACGGCCGTATTCGGTCGGTCACCCGCAACCGGGACGACGTGCCGGTCCGGCCGAGCAAGCACACGCTGTCCGATCTCGACTCCTGGCCGTATCCGAAGGCTCCGCTGGTCCCGCTCGCCGAGACGGTGCACGAGCGGATGAGCGTGGAGATCTTCCGCGGCTGCACCCGGGGCTGCCGGTTCTGCCAGGCCGGGATGATCACCCGTCCGGTGCGTGAGCGTAACATCGCCACCATCGGTGCGATGGTCGACGCGGGGCTGCGCGCGACGGGATTCTCCGAGGTCGGCCTGCTGTCGTTGTCGAGCGCGGACCACACCGAGATCGGCGAGATCGCCACCGGTCTCGCCGACCGGTACGAGGGCACCAACGTCTCGTTGAGCCTGCCGTCCACCCGGGTGGACGCCTTCAACGTCACGCTCGCGAACGAGTTCTCCCGTAACGGCCGGCGTAGCGGGCTGACCTTCGCCCCTGAGGGCGGTTCCGAGCGGCTGCGCCGGGTCATCAACAAGATGGTCAGTGCCGAGGACCTGGTCCGCACCGTCAGCACCGCTTACGCTCACGGCTGGCGGCAGGTGAAGCTCTATTTCATGTGCGGCCTGCCGACCGAGACCGACGAAGACGTGCTGGAGATCGCCGACCTCGCCCGGGAGGTCATCCGGGCCGGTCGGCGGGTCAGCGGGCAGCGCGACATCCGCTGCACCGTGTCGATCGGCGGGTTCGTGCCCAAGCCGCACACCCCGTTTCAGTGGGTGGGGCAGGCGCCGTACGAGGTGACCGACGCTCGGCTGAAGCTGCTCCGTGATGCCGTGCGCGCCGATCGTGAGGTGGGTCGGGCGATCGGTTTCCGTTACCACGACGGTCGGCCAGGCATCATCGAGGGCCTGCTGGCTCGCGGTGACCGCCGGGTGGGTGCGGTGATCGAACGGGTCTGGCGGGACGGTGGCCGCTTCGACGGCTGGAACGAGTACTTCTCGTTCGAACGCTGGGAGTCCGCGTGCGCGGCGGAGCTCGGACCGCTGGGGGTGTCGCTGGACTGGTTCACCACCCGCGAGCGTGACGAACGCGAGGTGCTGGCCTGGGATCACCTCGACGCGGGCCTCGACCGGGACTGGCTGTGGGCCGACTGGCAGGAATCGCTGAGCGGGAATGAGCTCGATGACTGTCGCTGGACACCCTGCTACGACTGCGGGGTCTGCCCGACGATGGGCACCGACACCCAGATCGGCCCGACCGGACGTCGACTGCTCCCCGTGCTTGCGGTGTCGAACCTCCAGGGCCCCGGGTCCGGGCAGGCCGAGCGACCGCAGCCAGCCGTTCAACCCGATCCCGCGACCGCGTCGCGGCTCGCCCCGGCTCCGGTGGGCAGTGGCGCGGCGACCTGAGGGACCGCCGCCTCCGCCGGTGGTCGAACGGGTGCGACTTCGTTTCGCGAAGCGGGGCCGGCTGAGATTCCTCTCACATCGGGACGTGGCGCGCACGTTCGAGCGCGCGTTGCGCCGAGCCGGGGTCCCGATGGCCTATTCGGCGGGATTCAGTCCGCATCCGCGGATCTCGTGGCTGGGCGCCGCGCCGACCGGGGCGGCCAGTGAGGCCGAATACGTCGAGCTGGCCCTGGCGGCCTCGGTCGATCCGGATGCGCTGCGGGTCGGCCTGGACGCCGTTCTTCCGCCGGGGCTGGACGTGCTCGCGTGCCGCCGGGCGGAAGGCGGCGGCCTCGCCGAGCGGATCGACGCCTCGCGGTGGTCGGTACGGTTGCCGGGTGCCTCAGCTCCGGAGGTCTCCGCCGCCGTGCGGGAGCTGTTGCGCCGCGACATGGTCGAAGTTGAGCGGGCGACGAAGGACGGCCGGCGACGGTTCGATGTGCGCGCGGCAGTGGTCTCCGCCGTTTGCCGCGCAGAGAACGACACGTGTGCGATACTAGAGATGGTCGTGCGGCACACGACGCCCGCTGTACGACCAGACGACGTGCTGACCGCCCTAGGCGTGGTAGCCGGCCTGCGCTCGTCGGTGCCGCCCGAGTCCACCCGGCTCGAACAGGGCCGACTGCGTGAGGACGGCACTGTGGCGGACCCGCTGGCGCAGGACCGCAACGGCGCTGGCCGGCTGGTGGGTTGAACCTCAGCGTGTTGCAGGGCGTCGCAGGATTCCCGGCGGTACCCGCGCCGGACCGAGACAGCGGCTTCTGCGCGGTCGCGACTGCATGAGCAGCGCGCCCGGGAGCCCGAGAGGCTTCTTAACCCGTGCCCGACGACGATCTGACTATCCAGACTGAATCTGAGCCCACCCGACCGGTAGCGCGTAGGCGCAGGGCCGCGGGACGAGCGGCAGGCCCACCCGTCGATGAGCATGTCACCGCCGGGCCGAGCGTGACCGATGTGGCGCCAGCCGGGAATCCGGTTCCGGACCCGGCCGTCGCCCAGGTCCCGGGCGGGCCCCTTCCAGACGAGACCTCCGGCGACGCGCCCTCGGCGCAGGCCGAGGGCCGGCGCCGGCGCCGGCGCCGGGACGCTGGTTCGACTACCCGCGCCCGGACGGCCCGCGGCTCCACCAGGGCCAGGATGGAACCGGCGGATACCGCCGAAGTCGACGCTCCCTCGACCACCCCGGTCGGCGAACCAGTTCCGGTCGATAAACCCGCCACCGTCGAATCCGTCACTGTCATCCCGGCCCCGCACGACACGGCGGAGGCCACCGGACCGGTGCCGGCGCGGCGCGCCCGGGTGGCACGCAGCCGCCGCGCGGTGCGTGAGGTGACCGAGGTGGCGGTCACCCCTCCCGCCGAGGATGCCCCTCCCGCCGAGGAGGTGTCGCGGGACGTCGTATCGCCGGATGTCGCTGCGAAGCCGAAACGGACCAGGGCCCGTCGTGCCATCTCCGGACTGATGACGCCCGCTGCCGCGGTGCCGGACCCGGCCGCTGCGACCGCTCTCGGTCCGGCGATGCCGGATGTCGGTGCGACCGGGTCCGTCGGTGTACCCGCGGGTTCGACCGCCGCCATGGCGTCGGCTCCCGACACGCCCGGGCCCGCGGAACCGGAGTCCGCGCAGCCCGGGACCGATGAGCCCGGCGTCGCCGAGCCGGTGGCCCGGGAGTCGACCGCTGAGTCGAGCTCTGCCGAGCCCGAGGTCGGCAGCAGCCGGAGCGCGGTGACAAAGGCCAGGCGGGCGACCGCTCCGACCTGGGCCGGGATCCATAACGAGCTGGTCGTCGAGCCGGCGATCCGTCCCGTGCTCCGGCGACCGGTCGCCATGGTGACCTTCCAGGCTCCCGAACCGGCGGTCGTGGAGGCTCGCTGGCGGCGTGCCGCCGAACTCGGATCCGCCGCCACCGCGGTGGACTCCGTGGCGGGCACGGCGTTCCCGTCCGCCGAGCGGCAGCATGCCGAGGCACCGGCTCATCCCCGGGACGAGGCGGACGTGGTCACCGATCCCGACATGACCGATCTCGACACGACCGATCTTGACACGATGGGCGACCTCGCGGGCGGCGAGGAGGACAGCGAATTCGACGACGACCCGGACGGGGGCGGCTCGGCCTCCACCCGCCGTCGGCGCCGTGGTCGCCGTGGTCGTGGTCGGGCCCGGGGCGACGAGGACGGCGTGGAGTCCGGCCCGGAGGACGGCGTGGAGTCCGGCCCGGAGGACGGCGTCGCGGCCGCGGACGACACGGGTCGCGAGGGTGTGGCGCAGGACGCGGACGGTGCGGACGGCTCGTCCGCGGCCGGGCAGGGAACCGGGTCGGTGCCGGCCGGCGCGTCGGATGAGGGCGCCGAGACGCCCCCCGGCGCGGCGGAGGAAAACGCCGAGCGTGACGGTGAGGACGAGGACGACCGGCTGGGAGGGGCCCGCCGACGACGACGGCGGCGGCGGCGCGCCGGCGGCGACGAGCCGGCGCTCGCCGACGACCCGCCGAACACGGTCGTCCACGTCCGGGAGACCCGCAAGGACGAGGACCTAGTCCGGGGGCTGAGCGGGTCCACCCGTCTGGAAGCCAAGCGTCAGCGGCGCCGGGAGGGTCGCGACAGCGGTCGGCGTCGGCCGCCGATCGTCACCGAGGCGGAGTTCCTGGCTCGGCGGGAGTCAGTCGAACGCCGGATGGTCGTCCGCCACGCGGGGGACCGCACCCAGATCGCCGTGCTGGAGGACGGGGTACTCGTCGAGCACTTCGTGACCCGGGCGAGCTCGGCGTCCTACGCGGGCAACATCTACCTCGGCCGAGTGCAGAACGTGCTGGCCAGCATGGAGGCGGCCTTCGTCGACATCGGCAAAGGACGCAATGCCGTCCTCTATGCCGGCGAGGTCAACTACGACGCCTCCGGGCTGGACGGTCGGCCCCGCAAGATCGAGCAGGTACTCAAGTCCGGCCAGTCGGTCCTGGTCCAGGTGTCCAAGGATCCGATCGGGCACAAGGGCGCGCGGCTCACCAGCCAGATCAGCCTGCCGGGGCGGTACCTGGTGTTCGTCCCGGACGGGCAGAACGCCGGGATCAGCCGCAAGTTGCCGGACACCGAACGAGCCCGGCTCAAGAGCATCCTGAAGAAAATCACGCCCGAGGACGGCGGGGTCATCGTGCGCACCGCCGCCGAGGGTGCCAGCGAGGCCGAGCTGGAACGCGACATCGAGCGGCTCGCCGCCCAGTGGGAGGACATCGAGCGCAAGGCGAAGAAGGCGTCGGCGCCCTCGCTGCTCTACGGCGAGCCGGACCTGGTCGTCCGGGTGATCCGGGACATCTTCAACGAGGACTTCACCGAGCTGGTCGTCCAGGGCTCAGGTGAGGCCACCACGATCGAGGAGTACATCGACACAGTGGCTCCCGATCTGCGGCCGCGGATCCGCCGCTACACCGGAACCGGTGACGTTTTCGCCGAGTACCGGGTAGACGAGCAGCTCGCCAAGGCCCTCGACCGCAAGGTCTGGCTGCCCTCGGGTGGATCGCTCGTCATCGACCGGACTGAGGCGATGACGGTCATCGACGTCAACACGGGCAAGTTCACCGGCAAGGGCGGCAATCTCGAGGAGACGGTCACCAAGAACAACCTGGAGGCCGCCGAGGAGATCGTCCGTCAGCTGCGGCTGCGGGATATCGGTGGCATCATCGTCATCGACTTCATTGACATGGTTCTGGAGAGTAACCGGGAACTGGTCCTGCGCCGGCTCACCGAGTGCCTTGGCCGGGACCGTACCCGGCACCAGGTCGCCGAGGTGACCAGCCTCGGGCTGGTCCAGATGACCCGCAAGCGGGTGGGGCAGGGCCTGCTGGAGGCTTACAGCGAGCCGTGCGTGCACTGCAACGGCCGAGGGGTGGTCATCCACCTCGACGGCGGCAGCGGTGCACACGCCGCAGTCGGCGTGCCGAGCGGGACCATCGTGTCCGGTGCCGGTCAGCCGACTCCGGTGGCGGTGCCCGCGCCCGCGCCGGCGGAGGGGCCCGGGTCCGGTCGTCGGGCCCGCTCCTCGTCCACGCGTGCCGTGTCCACGCGTGCCGTCGATGACCCCACGATCATCGCCGCCGCCGCGTCGGCCGGGCCCACGTCCGTATCCGAATCCGAGGCGTCCGCCGGGTCCGGCGAACCTGGTGGATCCAGCGAACCCGGCGGATCCGTCGCATCATCGACGCCTGGCGCCGCGGAGAACGTCGCCGTGACGGCTGGCGAGGGTGCGATGGCTGGCGAGGGCGTCACCGCCGCGGATACGGTGCCCGCGCATGCGGCCGACAGTGCGGCAGGGCCGGCGGACGTGGCCGCGGCTGCCGCCGCCCCGGGACCCGTGGCAGCCGGCTCCCCAGCTGGGTCGAACGGGCAGGTGCCCGTCGGCGGTGGCTCCGGCGCGGGCGGCTTCGAGGATGCCCTGCCGCCGGTGTACGCCAACTCCGATGATCCCGACAGCCTCGCGACCGCGGACAACGCCTTGCCCACTGCGGGCAAACCGGCCCGGAGCCGACGGCGGCGGGCCTCCCGGCCGGTGTCCAAGCCGGCCGAGTCGCTGGAGTCCGTGCCCTCGGCGGAGCCCCCGAGCTGATCGAGGCCTGGCGGAGAGCCGGACCGGCCGTTCAGGCGGCGGTCGGCCCGGCCCGACTCGGACCGGCGGCCGGGCCCGGGCGCACGAGCCCGCGGCCGGCATTCTCCCGCAGCAGCAGATCGAGGGTGGTCCGGGAACGGGACAGGGCTACCTCGACTGCCTGACGGGCCCGTCCTGGATCGCCCATCTGCAGGGCATAGGAGGCGATGGTCAGCGACTGCACCAGATCGTCCTGATCGGCGAGGCTCGGGCTCATCCGACCGCGTAGGACCGGCTCGTCGGCCGTGTAGGCCGCATCGGCGGGGTCGGCCGCGTCTCCTGCGTCTCCCGCCTCGAGACCACCGGGCGGCCGGCCTTCCGTCCCGGAATCGGGCAACCCCCAAGCGGATGGACCCCGTCGGCGCAGCGCGATCCATCCGGCCGCGGCCGCGGTGCCCAGCGTCCAACAGGCGCCTGCCCAGGGCGGTAGGCCGGCGAAGGCCGTGAGAGTGAGACCGACGACGACCAGCACGGTCAGCGCGCCCGTCGCGGCGGGGACCGTGCCGGGAACCGAGCCATAACGACGGGCGGCGGTGGCCGCCGGGCGGCAGACGACGGCCAGAGCGACGGCGGTACCGGCTCCTGCGGCCCAGACCACCAGCTGCCAGTACATCCTCGTCACCCCCGACGCGATCTCATTCCCGGCGTCGAAGCCTCACGATCCATCGTGGAACTCCGCCATGTGGACGTTCCATGCTTCTCCCTCCTCGGCGGCCTACACCATGGCCCGTCCGGGTCATCCCTGGATATGACCCGGATGAGCGGGGCGAGGAGCCGCGATGAGATCCGCCCGGCGGGGCCCCGTCGCGTGCGGGATGCGTGACTGCCATGCGGGGGATGCGCGGGACGGAATGGGCGGTATGCGGCGGGCGGTCCTTCGCCCCACTCCCGATGACCTGTAAGATGGAGTCCGCATGCTCATCCGGACTGAGCGATGCTCGCTATCGGGCAATGCTCGCTGGATGACCGCCGATCGGCCGCGTTCCGGTCGATCGCGGCCCATGCGCACCCAAAGCTCCGCGGGGAACGCCGTTCCGGGTTCCGTGCGGTCACAGCGGCATAACAACAGCAGGGAGATCTGGTGTACGCGGTCGTTGCCAGTGGCGGCAAGCAGCACAGGGTCGCCGTCGGCGATGTCGTCGACGTCGAGCTCCTTCCCGGAGAGCCGGGCGCGGCCGTGAACCTTCCGGCGCTCCTGCTCGTCGATGGCGAGTCGGTCACCCACGACGCTGACGCTCTCGCGTCCGTCGCGGTCACCGCCGAGGTCGTCGGCGTCGTCAAGGGTCCGAAGATCCGGATCCACAAGTTCAAGAACAAGACCGGCTACCACAAGCGCCAGGGTCACCGCCAGAAGCTGACGCGTCTCAAGGTGACCGGCATCGAGACCGGGAAGGCCTGAGCGGGATGGCGCACAAGAAGGGCGCGAGTTCCTCGCGCAACGGGCGGGATTCGAACGCGCAGCGGCTGGGCGTGAAGCGCTTCGGCGGTCAGTACGTGAAGGCCGGCGAGATCATCGTTCGTCAGCGCGGGACCCATTTCCACCCGGGTGAGCTGGTCGGGCGCGGTAAGGACGACACGCTGTTCGCGCTCTCGCCCGGGCACGTGCAGTTCGGTCACCGGCGGGGCCGTCGGGTCGTGAATGTGGTGGCCGAGGCGGCGGTACCCGCCTGATCTGGTCGTCAAGGCCACGCTGTCGGTTCGACAGCGTGGCCTGGGCCGCCGTCAGGTGGCGATCTCGGCGATCACCGGTGCGCCAGCAGCCGCGCGTACCACCGCCCTGCCGAGCGTGGTTGCGCGGCTTTGGTGCGTCTCTCGCAGGGAGGGACTCGCGGGGAGGGATGTGGAGAGGAGGCGGTGATGCCGACGTTCGTCGACCGGGTGGTGCTGCATGCGGCGGCCGGGGACGGCGGTCATGGCTGTGCCTCCATCCACCGGGAGAAGTTCAAGCCGCTGGGCGGGCCGGACGGCGGTGACGGCGGCCGGGGTGGTGACGTCCGCCTCGTGGTGGACCCGAGCGTGACCACCCTGCTCGACTTCCACTTCCATCCGCATCAGCGCGCCTCCCGGGGACGCCCCGGCCAGGGGTCGAACCGGCACGGAGCGGACGGTGCGGACCTCGTCCTCCCGGTGCCGGACGGGACCGTCGTGCTGACGGAGGACGGCGAGCAGATCATCGACCTGGTCGGACCGGGCAGCGCGTTCGTACTGGCCCGCGGCGGCCGTGGGGGGCGGGGCAACGCGGCGCTCGCGTCGGCCCGCCGCAAGGCCCCCGGGTTCGCCGAACTCGGCGAGCCCGGCGAGCAGCTCGACGCCGTGCTGGAACTCAAGACCGTGGCCGACGTCGCGTTCGTCGGTTTTCCCAGCTCCGGCAAGTCCTCCCTGGTGTCGGTGCTCAGCGCGGCCAAGCCGAAGATCGCCGACTATCCCTTCACCACGCTGGTGCCCAATCTCGGTGTGGCGCAGGCGGGTGATCATCCGCCCTACACGGTCGCGGACGTCCCCGGCCTGATACCGGGCGCCAGCGAGGGACGCGGGCTGGGCTTGGAATTCCTCCGGCACATCGAACGCTGCTCGGTGATCGTGCATGTGCTGGACTGCGCCACCCTGGAACCGGGCCGTGATCCGATGACCGACCTCGACGTCATCGAGGCCGAGCTCGCCGCCTACTCCGCCGATCTGTCTGACCGTCCCCGGCTGGTCGTCCTCAACAAGATCGACATTCCGGACGCCGCGGAGCTCGCGGAGCTCGTCGCCCCCGAGCTGCGAGCCCGTGACCTCGCGGTCTTCGCGGTGAGTACCGCGACCCGACGTGGCGTGCACGCGCTGTCCCTGGCCCTGGCCGACATCGTCGCCCAGCACCGGGCGGCTGCGCCGGCCCGGGCGGCGACCCGCATCGTGCTGCGTCCCCGCGCGGTGAACGAGCCCGACTTCACGGTGCGCCCCCTCGGCGACGGTTTCCTGATCATCGGGTCGAAGCCCGAGCGCTGGGTGCGGCAGACCGACTTCACCAACGACGAGGCGATCGGCTTTCTCGCCGACCGGCTCGCCCGCCTCGGCGTGGAGAAGGAGCTCGCCCGCCTCGGCGCCACCGCGGGAGTGGAGGTGACCATCGGCGAGGTCACGTTCGACTGGGAGCCGACGCTGAGCGGCGGCGGGCTGGGTAACGGCGGGCTGGGCGGCGATGATCAGCCGGGTGGCGACGGGCTCGCCGAGACCGGTCTGGGTGGTCGCGGGCCGGCCGGCACCGCGGCCTCCGGTGCGGCACCGTCACCCGGCCGAGGTGGGGACACGGGTTCCCCAGTGTCCCTCGGGCCGCGCGGGACCGACGACCGGTTGCGGGCCTCGGTGCGGTTGACCCGGGCCGAACGGATGGCTCGCCGCGCCGCCGTCGCCGCCGTCGCCGTCGCCGTCGACCCGGCGGTACGAGGAGAACCGGCGGTACGAGGAGAAGAAGAAGGATGAAGGCGTGCGTCCGTTCGTGACCGACGCGCGCCGGGTCGTCGTCAAGGTCGGTTCGTCCTCGCTGACGACGGCCGTCGGCGGTCTGGACGCCGACCGGCTCGAGGCGCTGGTGGCCGCGGTGCTGCCCCGGGCCGGACAACAACTGGTGCTGGTGTCCTCCGGGGCCATCGCCGCGGGTCTCGCCCCGCTCGGCCTGGCCCGGCGGCCGCGTGACCTCGCCACCCAGCAGGCGGCGGCGAGCGTCGGCCAAAGCTCGCTCGTACACAGCTACGCGGCGGCGTTCGGACGGGCCGGTCACCAGGTCGGCCAGGTGCTGCTGACGGCGACCGACGTGATCCGCCGCACCCACTACCGCAACGCCCGGACCGCGCTCGACCGGCTGCTCGAGCTCGACGTCATCCCGATCATCAACGAGAACGACGCGGTGGCTACCCAGGAGATCCGGGTCGGCGACAACGACCGGCTCGCCGCGATCGTCGCCCATCTCGTGTCGGCGGACCTGCTGGTGCTCCTGTCTGACGTGGACGGCCTGTACGACGCCAACCCCCGGCTGGGCCCGGCGACCATGGTGCGCGAGGTGCGTTCGGACACCGACCTGGACGGGCTGACCGCCCGGGGCACGGGCACCGCCGGTGTCGGGGTCGGCGGGATGGCCACCAAGATCGAGGCAGCCCGGATGGCGGCCTCCGGCGGCGTTACGGCGATCATCACTTCGGCCGCGAACGCCGCACCGGTGCTGCGGGGGGACGAGGTCGGCACCGTCTTCCACTCCACCGGGCCGCGTCGGGCCTCCCGCCTGCTCTGGCTGGCGCACGCGACCGCCCCCGAGGGCTGGCTGCACTTGGACTCCGGGGCGGTGGCCGCGGTGGTACGGCGGCGGGCGTCGTTGCTGCCCGCCGGGATAACCGGCGTGGAGGGGGACTTCGCCGCCGGGGACCCGGTGGACCTGGTCGACCCCGACGGGCGGTCCGTGGCGCGGGGGCTCGTTGCCTTCGACGCGGCGGAGCTGCCCGTGATGCTCGGGCGTTCGACGGCCGACCTCGCCATGGAACTCGGACTGTCGTACGAACGTGAGATCGTCCACCGCGACGACCTCGTGCTGCTGCTGCCGGCCCGCTGACCCGGCCGGCTATCTCACCCGGCCCGGGCTGAGGTGCCAGCCAGGCGTGCCGGCCCGTTTCCCGGCCCGGGACGAGCCGTTTCCCGGCCGGGACAAAGCCGTCCAGATAGCCATCCATATAATTAGACATATCGGCTGGGGAGGATGGCTTGGACGGCGATATTCCAGTGGAAACCGGCGACTATCGTGCCTCGTTTCCCGGAATTCGAGAGAGCCCATCAACAGCTCTCTCCCGGCATTCCGCCCCGGCTACCCGGAAAGTCGCCGATAAAACTGAAAAGGCCTCGGCGCAAAAAATGGCGACGGCGGCGAATAACGTTTCCGGAGTCGGGTAACCTTCCCTCGGCGGGCAAGAGGTCGCATCTGTTGAGAGAGGTTATTTCGTCATGAGAATGCGTAAGACCGTGGGTCTCCTCGCCTCGGCCGGAGCCGCCGGCGCGCTGACGCTGGCATCGGCCCTTCCCGCGAGCGCGGATCTGAACAGTTCGAACGTCTTGATCGGCGGCGTCGCCAGGTGCCCGGCCAGCGCCGCGGTGGGCGTGGCGGTCCGCACGACGGCCGGCGAGTTCGACTCGTCCGGCGTCGGCGCCGGCGGCTTCTACAGCCTGAGCCTCCAGCAGGTTCCGGTGGCCGGCACAAGCGCCACCTTCAGCGTCCAGTGTTCCGACAACTCGGACAACTACAGCCGTACCTTCCCCCTCCAGAGACCGTTCAGTGGAAAGTCGGTCACCATAAACCTGTTCTCGTAGCCGGACATCTCCGTTGAAGACTCGATGAAATGATCCGATCCCTGGTCCGTCCGGCAATGCCGAAACGGCCACCACCGGAATCCGGTGGTGGCCGTTTCCCGATCCCGGGTCCTGGCCTGGGATGCGGTTTTCCCGGCTAGGCCGGCCGAGTAGTGGTGTATCCGGGCCAGCGGTGTATCCGGGTCAGTGGTGCGTCCGGGTCAGGACGTGGTCTCGACCCGGCTGCCGCCGACCCCTTTGACGACCCGGATCTGGTTCGGGATGCGCTGGCGCAGCTCGGTGACATGGCTGACGACGCCGACGAGCCGGCCGCCGGAACGCAGCTCGTCGAGGACGGTCATCACCTCGTCGAGGCTGTCCGGGTCGAGCGTGCCGAAACCCTCGTCGATGAACAGCGCGTCCATCCGCCGGCCTCCCGCCTCGGCCGTCACGACGTCGGCGAGCCCGAGGGTCAGTGACAGCGCCGCCTGGAAGGTCTCCCCGCCGGACAGGGTGGCGGTGTCGCGCCGCCGGCCGGTCCAGGCGTCGTCGACCAGCAGCCCGAGGCCGGCGCGCCGGCGCTTGTCGCGGCTTTCCCCCGCGTCGTGCACCAGAGTGAACCGGCCGCCGCTCATCGCCGCGAGCCGATGGCTGGCGGCAGCGGCCACCTCTTCCAGCCGGGCCGCCAGCACGAAGCTGGACAGCGGCATGCGCTCGGTGTTGGCACCCCGCCCGGCGGCCAGATCGGCGAGTCCCCGCAGCTCGTCCGCCGCCTCCCGCAGCGGATCCAGGGTAGTGAGCTTCTCGGTGAACTCCGTGACCAGCGCGGCCAGCCGTTCGGCCCGTTCCCGGGCGCGTGCGGCCGTGGCGAGCGTGCTCTCGTGGACCTCGCGGGCGTCGGCCACGGCCGTCTCGTGGTCGGCCAGCGGGACCTCGGTGTCCGGGTCGACGGCGAGATCCTCGCCCGCCAGCCTGGCCCCGACGGCGACGAGCTCGTCCCGATGGGCTCGGACCTCGTCCGCGGCGCGGCGCATCCAGTCGGAGTCCCGCACGGCCTCGGCGGCGTCGTCCAGGTCGGAGAACCCCGCCTGCCGCGCCTGGTCGAGGGCGGCCGTCCCGGCGCGGATGTGTTCGGCCCGGGCCTGCTCGGCTGCCAGGGCCGCGGCCTGCGCGGCCTCGTGATCGGCGGCGAGGGCGGTGACGGCACGGCGGCGCGCGGCCAGTGCCTCGGGGTCGCATAGCTCCGCCGGAACGCCGGCGAGCCGCCGGGCGGCACGGCCCCGGGCGTCCGCCGCGCGTTCCCGGGCTGCCTGCGCCGCGGTCCGTGCGGCGGAATGGCGGGCCGCGGTCTCCTTCTCGTTCTCGTGGACCTCGCGCAACGCGGCCTCCGCCGCGGCGAGCTTCTTAGCCGCCCGGGTCCGGGCGCGGACCGCGTGGGTCAGCACGGCGGCGAGTTCATCGAGCCGATCCGCGACCGGCGCCTCGGAGCCGCCCAGCAGCGTCGCGACCGGAAGCGCGCGGATCTCGGCGAAGGCGGCCTCGACGCGGTCGTCCGGGTCCGCCCTGTCGTTCGGGTCCGCGCGGTCGTCCCCGTCCGTTGGGCCGACCAGGTCGGCGTGCAGCGCCCGGACCCGGGACTCCCAGTGGGCCACCGCCCGGCCTGCCCTCGTCGCGGCGTCGGCGAGCCGGTCCGCATCCTGCCCGGCCGCGGTCTCGGCGTCCTTGCTCACATGATCGGCCCGGGTCTCGGCCGGGTCGGGATGCTCCAGGGCCCCGCAGACCGGACAAGGCGTGTCATGGACAAGCGCGGCGGCGAGTTCGGCGGTGATGGCGTCGAATCGCTGCCGCCGGAGGTCGGATGCGTGGGTCCGGGCCGCGGATGCGTCTCGTTCGGCCTCGTCGGCCACGGTCCGCACCTGCCGCCCCTCCCGGACGGCGGAGGCCAGCTCCTTGGCCCACCGGGCCCGTTCGACCAGGCCGGGCAGGGCGGCGCCGGCTCGCCGGGCGACCTCCACCCGGGCCTCGGCCTCGACACGGGCGCGGGGCAGCGTGACGCTGATCGCCTCGGCGAGTTCGGCGGCGGACCGGGTGTGGGCGGCCGTGTCCCGGTCGGCCCCGGTGGCCTCCTCGGCGTCCCGCTCGGCGGCGGCGAGGGTGTCGGTCAACGTTTCCAGTCGCCCGGTCTCGGTGTGGGCGAGGCGGGCCAGGCGGGCGAGTTCCTCGGCAGGCGCCTCGGCAGGCCTCCCGGTGGCCTCCTCGGGCAGTGGTCCCGAGGGGGCGGGTTCTCCCCCGGGGAGGAGCCCGGATGGATGGCGTCCGAGCCGGTTCCGGGCGTCGCATTCGTCGGCCTCGGCCCGGTGGACCGCCGCGGTGCGGCGGCGGACCTCGTCCAGGGCGGGCGCGACGACAGCGGCCCGGCGGGCCGCGTCCAGTCCGGTGGTGAGCAGCTCGATCCGGGGTGCCTGTGCCGCGAGCTCCTCCTGCCGGGCGGCCAGTATCCGGCGCTGCTCGACGCGTCGGGCGAGGTCGCGTGCCTGGTCCAGGGCCTCCTCGGCCGAGGTGCGCCGCGCTGCCGCCGCGCCGGCCGCCTCGTCGGCCGAGATGGCCGC
>NZ_CDWTMG010000042.1:0-27694 GCF_977945845.1 Frankia sp. CcMO1 | reverse complement strand
GGTCGCGGTCGACGCCGCGCGGGCCCGAGGGGTGCGGGGGATCGACCGGATCCTGCTCGTCGGCGGCGCGGCGCGGATGCCGGCCGTGGCCAGGCGCCTCGCCGCCGAGTTCGCCGTGCCCGTCGAGTTGACCGATCCCGACCTCGCCGTGGCCCGCGGGGCCGCGATCTACGGGGAGAAGAAGGCGCTGGAACGCCTGGTGACCGCCGACCTGGTGACCCGCGGTCAGCTGGTTGACGGGGCTGCCGTGGACACCGCCGCCCCAGCGGACCTGGACGCGGCGTGCCGGCGGCTCGCGAGCGTCCTCGGCCTGCCCGCCCAGCGGGTGCGCCGCACCGTCGAGGTACAGGTCGTCAACGTTGTCTCGCGTGGTTTCGGGGTGTTGGCGTTGAACCGGTTCGGTGAACAGGGGGCAGTCTTCCTGGTGCACCGCAACGACCGGCTTCCGATCGCCGTCCGGCGCGCGTTCGGGACGGTGCGCAACGACCAGGACGCCGTCACCGTCTACGTCGTCGAACAGGCCGGTGGTGTCGAATCGGCGCGTATCGAGGACAACAAGGTCATTGCCGAGGCCGAGATCACGGGTATCCCGCCAGGTTTCCCGGCCGGCTCCCAGATTGAGATCATTTTCCGGATGGGTTTCGATGGGATCCTGGAGGTGACGGCGACGCATGAGGGTCTCGTCGACCGGCCGCTCACGGTACGGGTGGAGACCTCGGCCGCGTTGAGCCAGGCCGACGTCGCCCGTGAGCGGGAACAGGTGGCCCGGGCCCGCCGGGAGCGCGGCGGCCCGGGTGGTGCGCCGAGCGGATGGATCTGAGGGGCGCGGCGATGCGGTCCTTCGACTCCAACGACTACCGTCGCCGGGTCCTCGCCGTCGTGCACAGCCGGGGCGGGGCCGAGCACAGCGATCCCTTCGAGATCTACGACATCCCGCTCGACGAGGTGGACACCCTCGACGACGCCGCAATCGAGGCCAGGACCGCGGATGTCGGGGCGTTCTGGCAGCGCAGCCGGGACCACCCCCGCTACCGAGGAGTGATTATCGGTCTGCTGGGGCTGCACGCGGAGCTCGTCGCGGCACTGGCGACCCGTACCGCGCGCCTAGAGCTGCGGGATCGGGTCGCCGCCGCCCGGGACGACGAACGATTCGCCTCCCTGGACGCCGCGGTCGGGCGACTCGTCGCCCGGTTCGGTGGACTCCCGGAGGACAAGATCGTCGGTTTGCGGGCGCTGGCGGCATCCCAGGGGATCGACGACTCCGCGTTCACGCTGCGGATCCGGCGTCATCGGGCCCTGCCTGCCGGATCGCGGAGCTCCGCCACGGAGGCCTCGGCCGGCGCGATCCCCGCCGAGGTACTCGGCCAGGTCCGCGCAGATCTCGATGAACTGGGCCGGATCACCGGAAGCACCCCGCCCCGGAGCCTGTTCGACCTGATCGGCGTGCGGCCCGGCACCGGCCGGGCGGAGATCCGAGCGGTGCGTGATGCGGCGCTCGTCCGCAACCGGGCCCGTCGGCCGGACCGCCGGCGGGCACTGCTCGACGATTTCCTGGCCGCGGTCGGTGCGCTGCTGGTCGACGGCGAGCCGGACGCCTACCTCGATGCGCTCGCCGTGACGACGACCGAGCGGTTGCGCCCGCGGGTGGCCGCGGCCGTCCTTGTGGAGGACGTGCTGCTCCCCGTGGAGGCCGCGGCGCTGGTCGCCGAGGCGGAGGCGGACGGGCTTGACGCCGCC
Organism: Frankia sp. CcMO1; assembly: GCF_977945845.1. NCBI lineage: Bacteria > Bacillati > Actinomycetota > Actinomycetes > Frankiales > Frankiaceae > Frankia > Frankia sp. CcMO1. The sequence continues at coordinate 25,957 of NZ_CDWTMG010000042.1, read as the reverse complement.
CGGGCGAGGGGGGTGGTCACCGCCCTCGCCCGGGAGCACAGGGTGCTCCCCTCCCCGTCCCCGTGGGCATCGCCGCCGACGACCTCCGGGCGTCCGGAGGCCGCACCGGACCGGCCGTCGGCGCCGCGCACCGCAGCCGACGAGCTTTCCGCCGCTTCGGACCTGCGGCTGGAGCACGACCGGCTACGGTGGACCTGGCCCGCGGGCTGCACGGAGATGATGCTCGCCTGGCGGGTGGACGCTCCGCCGGTCGGCGCGGATGATTCACAGGCACAGGTGCGTAAGGTGACCAACACCCGTTACGAGATCGACGGCGGAGTCCCGTTGCCGGCGACGCGACCCCTGTATGTGGCGCTCTTCGGTTGTCTTCGGGAGTCGGGACGGCTGGTTGTGGCGACCTTGGCGGCGCCCGGGGCACGGATCCGGCTGGATCCGGACGGTCCGGTGGCGTCGGCATCGGGCGGGGCGTCTAGGTGAGGGCCCGGTGGCTGGTGGCCGTGCTCGTCGCGGCGTGTGGCTTCTACCTCGGGCTGATCGGGTGGCGGGGAATCCAGTTGCTCGGCGACGATCGCTGGGCGGCCCGTGGACTCGGTCTCGGTGTCGTGCTGCTTCCGCTGATCGGCGCCGTCGTCATCCTGCGTGAGCTGCGTTTCGGCCGCGACACCGAGCGGCTTGCCCGGATGTTCGACGTAGCCGCGGATGCGACGGCTGACGTCGAGCCCGGCACCGCCCGCGGCTTCGACCCCGACCTCGACCTCGACCCCGGCGCCCGAGCCGACGAGCCGGTTCTCGTGCGCCGGCCGTCGGGCCGGATCGACCGCGCATCGCCCGACGCCGCGTTCGCCCAGCGTCGGGCGGAGGCCGAGGCGGCGCCGGGCGAATGGCGTCGCTGGTACCGGCTCGCGGTCTCCTATGGAGATGCCGGGGACACCCGCCGGGGACGCGCCGCGATGCGTCACGCGATCGCCCTCGAGCGGCACTTCCGCGGGTGACCGTGCCCCGTCCCCTGGCGGTGGATTGCTCATCCAATGCAGGTGGATCCGGCACGGCTATTGACATCTCCCGGAGGGAGCCGGGCACCCTCGGTGACAGGCAGTTATATCGTATTGACCGCGGCGAGGAGGGAGACTGAGCCGGGGTCGCGTACTAACGCGTCGATGACCTGTGTACGATGCCGCAGAGAGTCGGCGTTGTCGGCCATCAGACTACTGGGGGGTAGTGCGGTGTTCGTATCCTGTGGCCATTCGAGACGGGTCCGGCAGCGTCCATGCTGAGCGCCCCCGGCGGGTGAGCAGTCACTGATCTCCTGATCTCCGATCAATTTGATGCCCCTTTCCCCCGATCCTCCAACCTGGCCTCGCGGCGCGATCTGATCCGATGCGCCGCCTCCTTCGCATGGCTCAAGGGAGGCCGCCCGTCGTCGCCGGACTCCGGACAGCGATCGACGGGCACTCTCCGGGGTCCTCTGTATTCCAGATCCGGGAGCACACGACGTGCGTGCGATAGTGACCGGCGGCGCCGGTTTTCTGGGCAGTCATCTCTGTGAACGCCTACTGGGCGGCGGCTACGAGGTCATCTGTTTCGACAACTTCCTCACCGGCCGGCCGGAGAACGTGGAGCATCTGCTCGCCGATCCACGTTTCCGCCTGGTCAACCGGGATGTGAATGATTTTATTTATGTTTCCGGTCCGGTCGACGTCGTGTTGCACTTTGCATCCCCGGCATCTCCGGTGGATTACTACGAGCTGCCGATCGAGACACTCAAGGTCGGTTCGCTCGGTACCTTCCACGCCCTTGGCCTGGCGCGGCAGAAGAATGCTCGGTTCCTGCTCGCCTCGACCTCGGAGTCCTACGGCGATCCACAGGTAAATCCCCAGCCGGAAGGCTACTGGGGCAACGTGAACCCGGTCGGCCCACGCAGTGTGTACGACGAGGCCAAGCGATTCTCCGAGGCGGTGGCCATGGCCTATCGGCGCAAGCACGGCGTCGACACCGGTATTGTTCGCATCTTCAACACCTACGGCCCGCGGATGCGGGTCGACGACGGTCGCGCCATTCCGGCCTTCATCTCCCAGGCGCTGCGGGGCGAGCCCATCACGGTCGCCGGTGACGGAACCCAGACCCGGTCCATCTGTTATGTCGACGACCTGATCGACGGCATCGTCCGACTTCTGCACTCGGACCTGCCCGGGCCCGTGAACATTGGGAACCCGCACGAGATGTCGATCCTCGACACCGCGGTGCTCGTCCGTGACCTGTGCGGATCGACGGCGCCGATCACCTTCGTCCCGCGGCCCCAGGACGACCCTTCGGTACGCCAACCCGACATCACCCTCGCCCGGACCCTCCTGGGCTGGGAACCGAAGACGAGCCTGCATGACGGGCTCACCCGGACGATCTCCTGGTTCGCCGGCCAGCTCGCGGAGAGCCGTCAGGTCGCTTGACCGGCGTCAAGGTGTCCCCCCGGATACCGAGCTTTCCGGGGAGGTGGCTTTCTGTTTGCGGGGGGATGGCTCGCGATGGCCGGCACCACGCCGTGTGCACCGCCGTGTTACGTGAGATCGGTGGCATTGGTCCGCAACCCGCCGAGGATGTCAGCGCCACGTACCTGCCGTGCGCGCTCAGGTCGAGACGGGGCCTTCGCCGCCGATGCGTGGGCGAACGGCGACCGGCCCGGGATGTCCGCGGCAATGGTGACCCGAGAGTTCCCGTGGCCCCGCCACCTCCCGGACATATCTTCTTCCCGGGCATCTTCTTCCGGGACGTGGACCGCCGGCCCCGGGTGCCGTGCGCGCGGTTCTTGCCACCGGCCGTGCACTACCCGACGCTGGCGCTGTGACCGGACCGGGGCTCCTGCTCGCGCCGATCGCCTGGTTCACCGGGATCGCCGTCGTCCCCGGGATCGCCGAGGCCGCTACCAGGTCGGCGATGCACCAATCTGGGGATTATGTTCTGCTGTGCCTGATGTTCGCCGCCCAGTGCGGGCCCGTGCCCATCGCGGTGTTCGCTGCCCGAACGGCCGGGACCGCGCGGTCCAGCCGAAGGGCACCGGCGCGACGGGCGTGGTCGTGGTGCCGATCCCAGGTACGGATCCTAGCCGTCGTCGGGTTGATCCCGCTGCCGGGATCGGTTGTTCCGGGTCGGAATGGAGCACCTGTGGCGAGTTGTTTCAGTTGATCACGAAGAAGTGGATAACTGAGCTATGACGTCGACGAGTCGAGCCGAGACGGTCCTGGTGACCGGGGCTACGGGGTTCATCGGCTCCCATACTTGGGTGGACCTGCTCGCCGCGGGTCATCGGGTAGTGGGAGTGGACAACTTCGCCAACAGCTCACCACGGGTGCTGGGCAGGCTGCGTAAGGTGGTGGACGGCGACATCGACTTCGTGCGGCTCGATGTCCGTGACCGGGCGGCGCTCGGTGACGTGTTCCGCCGATGGAAGATCGATTCCGTTATTCACTTCGCCGCTCTCAAGGCCGTCGGCGAGTCGGTCGACATCCCGCTGGAGTACTACGACACGAACGTCAACGCGACGTTGGGCCTGGTCTCCGTGATGGCGGAGCACGGCGTGCGCCGGCTGGTCTTCTCGTCCTCGTGCGCAATCTACGGAGCGGCGGCCAAGGTACCGATCGCCGAGGACACGCCGGCCCGCCCGACCAATCCCTACGCGCGCACCAAGTGGATGTGCGAGCAGATCCTCGCCGACCTCTGCGCCCGGGATCCGTCCTGGCACGTGACGTCCCTGCGATACTTCAACCCCACCGGGGCGCACGAGTCGGGCCTGCTCGGCGAGGACCCCCGTGGGGTGCCGAACAACGTCATGCCCTACCTGGCCCAGGTGGCGGTCGGCCGGCGCCCGGAGCTGTCTATCTTCGGCGACGACTACCCCACGTCCGACGGCACGGGCGTACGCGACTACATCCACGTGGTCGACCTGGCGGAGGGCCATCGACTCGCTCTCGATCATCTTGATGACCAGGCGGGACATCGGGTCATCAACCTCGGGACCGGCGCTGGCACCTCCGTGCGGGAACTGCTCGCGGCCTTCTCCGCGGCCTGCGCTCGTGATCTCCCCAGCCGCGTCGTGGCGAGGCGGCCGGGGGACGTCGCCGCACTGGTCGCCGACGCGGCGCTCGCCCGTACGGCGCTCGGCTGGTCAGCCCGCCGGGATGTCGCGGACATGTGCCGGGATGCCTGGGAGTTTCAGCGTCTCAATCCAGGGGGGTACGACGATGAGGAGGAGTCTGATGAGCTCGTCGGACAGCCTTGATGATGCGGCGGGGCCCGGAACCGGGCCTCGCCCACGCCTGACCGTCATCGGCACCGGGTATCTGGGGGCCACCCACGCGGTGTGCATGGCGGAGCTCGGCTTCGAGGTGCTCGCCGTGGACGTCGACCATTCGAAGATCGAGCGGTTGTCCGCGGGGGAGATCCCGTTCTTCGAGCCCGACCTCGCCGACCTCCTGCGCGCGAACCTCCGGACCGGACGGCTGCGTTTCACCACCTCCTTCGAGGAGATCGCCGAGTTCGGCGACGTGCACTTCGTCTGTGTGGGCACCCCCCAGCGTGCCGACGGTTACGGGGCGGACCTGGGCCACTTGCACGCCGCCATCGAGCGCCTCGCGCCGCTGCTGACCCGGCCGTGCCTCGTGGTCGGCAAGTCGACGGTGCCGGCCGGCACGGCTGCGGGGCTAGCCCGGACAATCGCGCAGCTCGCCCCGGCGAACCGCCCGGCCGCGGACGAGACGGCGCTCGGCGTGGCGGGGGCCGGCGGGTTGGGCCGCGTCGAGGTGGGCCGCGTCGAGGTGGGCCATGACGGGCTGGGCCATGACGAGGTGGACGAGCCCGCCGACATCTCCAGCGATCTTGCTGGCGTCCAGCTGGCCTGGAACCCGGAGTTCCTCCGGGAGGGCTTCGCGGTGGCCGACACCCTGCGACCGGACCGGCTCGTCTTCGGTGTCGCCTCCCCGGCTGCGGAAGGAGCGATGCGGGCGGCCTTCGCGCCGGTGATCGCCCAGGGGGTGCCGGTCATCGTGACGGACTACGCGACGGCCGAGCTGGTGAAGACGGCGGCCAACTCCTTTCTCGCGACGAAGATCTCCTTCATCAACGCGATGGCGGAGGTGTGCGAGGCGGTCGATGCCGATGTCCTGACGCTGGCCGAGGCGCTGTCCCACGACGTGCGCATCGGCGGGAACTTCCTGCGTCCGGGGGTGGGGTTCGGGGGCGGCTGCCTACCTAAGGACATCCGGGCCTTCCAGGCCCGCGCGGACGAGCTCGGGGTCGGTGCGGCGCTGCGTTTCCTGCGCGAGATCGACGAGATCAACAATCGCCGCCGGGACCGCGTGGTGGACCTGGTCACCGCGGCCCTGGACGGCACGCTGGCCGGCCGGCGCCTCGTCGTGCTGGGCGCCGCGTTCAAGCCCAACTCCGACGACGTGCGGGACTCCCCGGCGCTCGCGGTCGCGGGGCTGCTGGCCGGGACCGGCGCCGAGGTGACGGTCGTGGATCCGGTCGCGACGCACAACGCCCGGCGGGCCCTGCCCGGCCTCGCCTACAGCGACTCCGTCGAGGCCGTGGTCGAGGGGGCCGATGCGCTGGTCCTACTCACCGAGTGGCGCCAGTTCGCCGACCTGGACCCGGCCCGGCTCGGGGCCGTGGTCCGGCGCAAGGTCATGGTGGACGCCCGGCACGCGCTCGACGCCGACCAGTGGCGCCAGGCCGGATGGGTCTACCTGGCCCCCGGCCGGCCGACCGGCATCATCCCGAGCTCGTTGCCGGAGCAGCGGCACCGGAGGGACGGACCGCCGCCGGCGCCGGCCGAGCAGCGCGGCGAGGTGGGTGCGCGGCTCGCGGAGGTCGAGGCGCGCGCGGGGCACCCGATGTGATCGACGGGATGGGGCCCGGTGGAACGGGCCCCATCCCCGCCGTGGGACCGCTCTCCGGCCGTGAGGGCAACGAGCCCCACGCGATAGGCTGTCGCTCATGCGTCTCCTCGCTCGACATCGGTGACTGCCACCCGGCTTCGCGGTTGACCGTGCCCGGGGCGGCAGGTGCCCGTCCGTTCGAGATGATGAGGAGATTCCGCGGCGATGAGTGACGCGCCGATCGTCCGTCCCCTGCCCGTGAGCGGGTTTCCCGAGTGGCTGCCCGAGGTCCGTCTCGTCGAGCAGCGATGGCTCGACACCATCCGGGCGACGTTCGAGCGGTACGGCTTCTGCTCGGTGGAGACCCCCTCGGTCGAGGCGCTCGAGGTGCTGACCGCGAAGGGGGAGACCTCCCAGGAGGTCTACACGCTGCGCCGCCTGCAGGCCGACGCCGACGACGACAGCGCCCGCCTCGGCCTGCACTTCGACCTCACGGTGCCCTTCGCGCGGTACGTGGCCGCCCACTTCAACGACCTCGTGTTCCCGTTCAAGCGCTACCAGATCCAGCGGGTGTGGCGGGGGGAGCGTCCGCAGGAGGGCCGCTTCCGCGAGTTCACCCAGTGCGACATCGACGTGATCAATGTTGATCAGGTGCCCCTGCACTTCGACGCGGAGCTTCCCCGCATCGTGCATGAGGTCCTGGGCACCCTCGGCGTTCCGCCCTGGACCCTCAACATCAACAATCGCAAGGTGCTCCAGGGCTTCTACGAGAGCCTGGGCATCGGCGATCCGCTGGCCGTCATCCGGGTCGCTGACAAGCTCGACAAGATCGGCCTCGCGGGAGTGGAGGGGCTGCTGACCACCGCGGTCGGGCTCGACCCGGACCAGGTGCGCGCCTGCCTGGAGCTCACGGGCATCCGGGGCTCCGATCCCGGCGTCGTCGAGGAGGTACGCCGGCTCGGGGTGAAGTCGGACCTGCTCTCCGAGGGGCTCGACGAGCTCGCCGCGGTTCTCGATGATCTTGGCGATCTCGCCGACCTGCCCGCCGGCGGCGTGGTCGCGGACCTCTCGATCGCCCGCGGTCTCGATTACTACACCGGGACCGTCTACGAGGCGAAGTTCGTTGACTGGCCGGACTTCGGCAGCATCTGCTCGGGGGGGCGGTACGACAACCTTGCCGGCTCCTTCATCCGCCGCAACCTCCCCGGCGTCGGGATCTCGATCGGCCTCACCCGCATCTTCGCCAAGCTCTCGGCCGAGGGCCTGCTCACCACCGGGCCGTCCAGCCCCGCCGACGTGCTAGTCGTGATCCCCTCCGCGTCGCGCCGTGCCGCCGCCCTCGCGACGGCCGCCGAGCTGCGCACCCGGGGGCTGCGGGTGGAGACCTACCACCAGCCGGACAAGGTGGCCAAGCAGGTCCGCTACGCTTCCCGCAAGGGCATCGGATTCGTCTGGTTCCCGCCCTTCGACGATGGCCGGGCGCACGAGGTGAAGAACATGGCCACCGGGGACCAGTCCGCGGCGGACCCAGCGGCCTGGACCCCGGCCGCGGGCTGACCGGCGGGCGTGCCGCCGCGCCATCGCCGGGAGGCTGCCCGTCGTGACGTGGCCGGGCGGCCGGGGATTGACGGGGGCGGAGATCCCCGGCCGCGCCATGCCACGCCGTGAGGGCGGGCACTGCGACTCCTCGTCGCTGGGGACTGACGAGGCGTCCACCTCCGGTGTACCACGCGGGTTGTGACTGCCAATCCCCGCGCGTCGATCGGGTAACCGGACGGGTAAGTGGATGCCGATACGATCCCGGTTGGGCGATTGCTGGCCCGGTCGGGTGATTGCAGGCCTGGCGTCCGGGTGCATGCCGCCGCCGGGTGAGGTCCCCGTATCCCGGCGGACGGGCGCCGTCTACCGTGGGAGGAGTCCGCCAGCGACCGGGCAACGGGTCCCGCGCCCAGATGATGGAGGTGGCAGTGTCGCAGCCGACGCCCGAACCGGCGTCCGGGCCGACGTCCGTGCGGCTTCGGGTCCAGGTGATCGCCAAGACCGAGTTCATCCCCCCGGACGACGTGGCCTGGAGCACCGACGCCGACGGCGGTCAGGCCCTCGCCGAGTTCGCCGGGCGGGCCTGCTACCAGAGCTGGAACAAGCCGAATCCGGCGACCGCGACCAACGCCGGCTACCTGCGGCACATTCTCGACGTCGGGCATCTGTCCGTGCTCGAGCACGGGACCATATCGCTCTATCTCACCGGGGTGTCGCGCAGCCTCACCCATGAGCTGGTTCGGCACCGGCACTTCTCCTACAGCCAGCTCTCCCAGCGTTACGTCCCCGAGCGGGACGCCGCCGTGGTGGAACCGGAGGTCATCGCAGCCGATCCGGAGCTGCACGCCCTGTTCCAACAGGCCGCGGCGGCCTCGCTGGAGGCCTACGGGCGTCTGCTGGAAGGTCTGGAGAAGCGGTTCGCCGACGTTTCCGCGCCCACCTCACGGCGCAAGCAGGCGCGCCAGGCGGCCCGGTCGGTGCTGATGAACGCGACCGAGACCCGGATCGTGGTCACCGGGAACTACCGGGCGTGGCGGCACTTCATCGGGATGCGGGCGAGCGAGCATGCCGACGTGGAGATCCGCGGGCTTGCCGTCGCCGCCCTGCGGGAGCTGCTCCGGGTGGCGCCCAACGTGTTCGCCGACTTCCGGATCTCGACGCTGGACGACGGCACCGAGGTCGCCTCCAGCCCGCTGGTGGGAGAGGGCTGAGCGCCGGGCCTCCCCGCCGCCGGCCGCCCATTGATTTGTCGGGAGAAAGAGGCCCATTGATTTGTCGGGAGAAAGAGAAAGAGGACAGCCGATGACGAGCGTCGTCGACGCCGAGCGGAGCGGCGCGGATCCGGCCGCGGGGCCGTTGTCCCCGGCGGAGCTCGATCTCATCCACGCCTACTGGCGAGCGGCGAACTATCTGTCCGTCGGGCAGATCTACCTGCTCGACAATCCCCTGCTCACCGAGCCGCTGCGTCCGGAGCACGTCAAACCGCGCCTGCTCGGGCACTGGGGCACGACTCCCGGCCTGAACCTCATCTACGCCCACTTGAACCGCGTGATCCGGGCAAAGGACCTGAACGCCATCTACATCATCGGTCCGGGTCACGGCGGTCCCGGCATCGTGGCGAACGCCTACCTGGAAGGCACCTACAGCGAGGTCTACCCCTCGATCGGCCGGGATGCGGCGGGGATGCGGCGGCTGTTCCGGCAGTTTTCCTTCCCCGGCGGAATCCCCAGCCACGTCGCGCCGGAGATTCCCGGGTCCATCCATGAGGGCGGCGAGCTCGGTTACGCGCTGACCCACGCCTACGGCGCGGCCTTCGACAATCCCGACCTGGTGGTCTGCGCCGTCGTGGGGGACGGGGAGGCCGAGACGGGCCCGCTCGCGGCGAGCTGGCACTCCAACAAGTTCCTCGACCCGGGTCGCGACGGCGCGGTGCTGCCGGTCCTGCACCTCAACGGTTACAAGATCGCCAATCCGACGATCCTGGCCCGCATCCCCGAGCAGGAGCTGACCGCGCTCCTGCGTGGCTACGGTTACCATCCGTACTTCGTGGCCGGGGACGACCCGGCCGCGGTGCACCAGCGGATGGCGGGCGTCCTGGACGCCGCCGTCGACGAGATCCACGAGATCCAGGACCGGGCCCGCCGCCACGGCCGCACCGAGCGCCCCACCTGGCCGATGATCGTGCTGCGGACCCCCAAGGGGTGGACCGGGCCGGCCGTCGTCGACGGCCTGCCGGTCGAGGGCACGTGGCGGTCCCACCAGGTGCCCGTCGCGCAGCTGCACGACAACCCCGGGCACCTGGCCCAGCTGGAGGCGTGGCTGCGCTCCTACCGGCCGGAGGAGCTCTTCGATGCCGGCGGAGCCCTGCGGCCCGAACTCGCCGCGCTCGCCCCTCGCGGTCCCCGGAGGATGAGCGCGAACCCGCATGCCAACGGGGGCGAGCTGCTGCGTGATCTGACCTTTCCTGACTTCCGCGACTACGCGGTCGACGTCACCGCCCCCGGGACCACCCTTGCCGAGCCGACCCGGGTCCTGGGCGCGTTCCTACGGGACGTGATGGCCGCCAATCCGAGCACCTTCCGGGTGATGGGCCCGGACGAGACCGCCTCCAATCGGCTGGCTGCGCTCTTCGAGGTGACCGACCGCGCCTGGAACGCCGGGATGGAACCGACGGACGAGCACCTGGCAATGGACGGCCGGGTCATGGAGGTGCTTTCCGAGCATCTGTGCCAGGGCTGGCTGGAGGGCTATCTGCTCACCGGCCGGCACGGGCTCTTCTCCTGCTACGAGGCGTTCATCCACATCGTCGACTCGATGGTCAACCAGCACGCGAAATGGCTGAAGACCACCCGGCACATCCCGTGGCGGCGCCCGATCGCCTCGTTGAACTACCTGCTGACCAGCCACGTGTGGCGGCAGGACCACAACGGCTTCTCCCATCAGGACCCCGGGTTCATCGACCACGTCGTGAACAAGAAGGCCGAGGTCGTCCGGGTGTACCTGCCCCCGGACGCGAACACCCTGCTCTCCGTCGGCAACCACTGCCTGCGCAGCCGGCACTACATCAACGTGATCGTGGCCGGCAAGCAGCCGGCGCTGAACTACCTGTCGATGCCGGCGGCGATCGCCCACTGCACCCGTGGCCTGGGCATCTGGGATTGGGCCAGCAACGACCACGACGCGCCCGGCGACGGGCTGCCGGATGTGGTGATGGCCTGCGCCGGGGACATCCCGACCCTGGAGACCCTCGCCGCGGTGGACATCCTGCGCCAGCACTTCCCCGACCTGAAGGTGCGCGTCGTCAACGTCGTCGACCTGATGTCCCTGCAGGACGAGGCGGAACATCCGCACGGCATCTCGCACGCCCGCTTCGACGCGCTGTTCACCACCGACCGGCCGGTCATCTTCGCCTACCACGGCTATCCCTGGCTGATCCACCGGCTGACCTACCGGCGGCACAACCATCACAACCTGCATGTCCGTGGCTACATCGAGGAGGGGACGACTACCACCCCGTTCGACATGGTCATGCTGAACAACCTCGACCGGTTCCACCTGGTGGCGGACGTCATCGACCGGGTACCGAGCCTGGGCGCCCGCGCCGCGCACGTCCGGCAGCAGATGGTCGACGCGCGGCTCGCGGCCCGGACCTACACCCGGGACCACGGCGAGGACGCCCCGGAGATCCGGAACTGGACCTGGCCCTACTGAGTCCCGCCCCTACCGAGCCCCGCCCCGTCGCGATGAACGTCCTGGTGGTCAACGCCGGATCGGCCAGCCTCAAGCTGCGGCTGATCGGCCCGGACGACGCCCTGCTCGCCGCGCGCGATCTCACCGCGCCAGCCGGTCGGGCGGACCCGGCCGGGGTCGTCGCCGCGCTGCGCGAGCTCACCCACGAGGGTGGCCAGCCGGGCGCGGTCGGGCACCGCATCGTGCACGGCGGGACGGATTTCACCGCCCCCGTGGTCGTCGACCGGGCCGTGGCCGAGCGGCTGCGGAGGCTGACCGCCCTCGCCCGCCTGCACCAGCCGGCGGCGCTCGCCGCCCTCGACGAGGTCGGGGCGGCCGTGCCCGAGGTGGCGCAGGTCGCCTGCTTCGACACGGCGTTTCACAGCCGGATGCCGGCGGAGGCCATCACCTACGCCATCCCGGCCGAGTGGCGGGAGCGGTACGGCATCCGCCGGTACGGCTTCCACGGCCTGTCCCACGCCCACGTCTCCCGGCGGGCGGCTGCGCTCACCGGGGCGCGGCGCATCGTGACCTGTCATCTCGGCTCGGGCGCGTCGCTCGCCGCCGTTCTCGACGGGGTGGGGGTGGACACCACGATGGGCTTCACCCCGCTGGAGGGCCTGGTGATGGCCACCCGGTCCGGCACCGTGGATCCCGGCGCGCTGCTGTGGCTGCAGACGGAGGCGGGACTGAGCGCGCACGAGCTCACCGATCGCCTGTTCACCTCGGCGGGGCTGCGCGCGCTCGCGGGGACGGCGGACATGCGGGAGGTCGAGTCCGGCGCTGCCGCGGGTGAGCCGGCCGCCGCGTTGGCGCTGGCGGTCTACCTGCACCGGCTGCGCGCCGGGATCGCCGCGATGACCGCCGCGCTGGGCGGGCTGGACGCCCTGGTGTTCACCGGCGGCGTCGGGGAGAACTCCGCCTCCGTGCGGGCCGGGGCCGCGGCCGGACTCGGCTACCTGGGCGTGGCGGTGGATCCCGAGCGTAACGATCCGGCCCGGGCCGGTGGTACGGGCCCATCTGGTGGCACGGAGCGCGAGATCGGCGTGCCGGGGGCCGCCGTGCGCACGCTCGTGATCGAGGCACGCGAGGACCTGGAGATCGCCCGCGGGACCCGGGCGGTCCTCGCCGGTGGCATTGGGTGACGGTAGTCTGGCATTACGGTAATGTCCCGGATGGCGGGCGCGATTCTGGCGGACCCGCGCGCCGCCGGATGGCACCGCCCGGACGATCCGGTGGCGGTACTCTGAAAGCTCTGTCGCGGCGAGTGGGACGGTGCTGTGCGGTGCGGTGCATTCCGGTGCGGTGCATTCCGGTGCGCTGCCGTCCCCGCCGGTCGTCCCGTCGTCCCCGATCGGGGCCCGGCCGGTCGCGATCCGTCTCCATCCGGTGACGGCGGGGTCCGATCGGCGTCCGACCCGGTCGCGATGCCCGACACCGCGCGGTGCGCCGTCCCCGGGCCGGGCGGACGGTATCCGCGTGCGGTGGCCCAGCGGCCCCCGCGGGTCTCGCGCCGGTCGCTTGTGGCGAGTCCGGGGAGCAGACACGGCTCGGGCCGGCGGAGCGGGAAAGGCGGCGTGGGCGGAGGATGGACCGGTGCCGGCCCGGCGGTGTCGGAGGAGTGAACGCGGAGGTTCGGCGGTCCGGCGGGTGATGTCGGTCGCCAGAGGTGATGTCGGAGGTGCTGTCTAGCGTGACCGGTATGTCAATGTTGCCGCCGGCGCCGTTCGGGCGCGTGATCACAGCGATGGTCACGCCGTTCCGGGCGGACGGCGGTCTCGATGAGGCGGGTGCCGCGGAGCTCGCGAACCGTCTGGTGGACGCCGGCAACGACGGGCTCGTGGTCAACGGCACCACCGGGGAGTCTCCGACGACCACCGCCGAGGAGAAGGACCGCCTGGTGCGGGTCGTCGTCGAGGCCGTGGGAAGCCGCGCCCGCGTGATCTCCGGTGTCGGGACGAGTGACACCGCGCACAGCGTGGAACTGGCGCGGGCCGCCGAAGCCGCGGGCGCGCACGGCCTGCTCGTCGTGACGCCCTACTACAACAAGCCACCGCAGGCCGGGTTGCTGCGGCATTTCGTCACCGTCGCCGAGGCGACCGGGCTACCGGTCGTCATCTACGACATCCCCGGCCGGACCGGGGTCCCGGTGGCGTCGGAGACTCTGGTGCGGTTGGCCGAACACCCGCGTATCGTCGCGGTCAAGGACGCTAAGGACGATCTGCCCGCATCCTCCTGGGTGCTGGCGCGGACCGGTCTGGCGTATTACTCCGGCACCGACGCGCTCAACCTGCCGTTGCTGTCCATCGGGGCCTGCGGAGTCATCAGTGTTGTCGGGCACGTGGCCGCACCCGCGATCCGTGCCATGATCGAGGCCTTCGGGGCCGGTGAGGTGGGTCGGGCGATCGCGCTGCATCAGGGCTTGCTGCCCGCGTATGAAGGAATGTTCCGCAGCCAGGGCGTGATCCTGGCCAAGGCCGCGCTGCGGCTGGCCGGGCTGCCCGCGGGGCCGGTCCGGCCACCGTTGGTGGACGCCGCTCCCGCCGAGGTCGCGCGGCTGCGGGCGGACCTCGCCGAGGCGGTCCTCGACGTCGCCGGGCCACCGGGCGCGCCGGCCGGCGCCTCGTCCGGGCCCGTCTCGTCCGGGCCCGTCTCGTCTGTCGGGCTGGCCGTCGCCGCGGCGGGTGAGGTCTCATGAGCCATCCGCATCCCGACCTCGGCCCGCCGCCGCCGCTGCGCGCGGACGGCCTGCGGATCATCCCGCTCGGTGGGGTCGGGGAGATCGGTCGCAACATGACCGTCTTCGAACACGCCGGCCGGCTGCTGATCGTGGACTGCGGGGTGTTGTTCCCGGAGGACGTCCAGCCGGGGATCGACCTGATCCTGCCCGACTTCACCGCCATCCGGGATCGCCTCGACGACATCGAGGCGGTGATCCTCACCCACGCGCACGAGGATCACATCGGGGCGGTGCCCTACCTGCTGCGGGAACGGCGTGACATCCCGCTGATCGGCACCCGGCTCACCCTGGCGCTGATGAACGCGAAGCTCGCCGAGCACCGCGTCAAGGCGGTCACTCAGGAGATCCGGGAGGAGGAGCGGCACGCCTTCGGGCCGTTCGAGTGCGAGTTCTTCGCGGTCAACCACTCCATCCCGGACGCCGTGGCCGTGGCCATCCGCACCGAGGCCGGGCTCGTCTTGCACACCGGCGACTTCAAGATGGACCAGCTGCCGCTCGACGGCCGGCTGACCGACCTGGGGGGCTTCGCGCGGCTCGGCCGCGAGGGTGTGGACCTGCTGCTGTCCGACTCGACCAACGCCGAGGTGCCCGGGTTCGTCACCTCCGAGCGGGAGATCGCCCCGGTGCTCGACGGAGTCTTCCGCGAGGCGACCCGCCGGATCATCATCGCCTGCTTCGCCAGCCATGTGCACCGGGTGCAGCAGGTGCTCGACGCGGCCGAGGAGCACGGTCGGTCGGTCTGCTTCGTGGGCAGGTCGATGGTCCGCAACATGGGAGTGGCCCGCGACCTCGGGTTGCTGCAGGTGCCACCGGGTCTGATCGTCGACGCCCGGGACGTGGACGCGCTGCCGGACCGCAACATCTGCCTGATCTCCACGGGCTCCCAGGGGGAGCCGCTCTCGGCCCTGTCCCGGATGGCCAATCGGGATCACCAGATCCGCATCCAGGCCGGCGACACGGTCGTGCTCGCCTCCAGCCTCATCCCCGGCAACGAGAACGCGGTGTTCCGGGTGATCAACGGGCTGACCCGCTACGGCGCCAAGGTCGTTCACAAGGGCGTGGCGAAGGTTCACACCTCGGGTCACGCCCCGGCGGGCGAGCTGCTCTACGTCCTGAACGCCACCAGGCCGTCCAACGTCATGCCGGTCCACGGCGAATGGCGGCACCTGCGGGCCCACGCCAAGATCGCCGAGGCGACCGGGGTGCCCCCGGACCACGTGGTGCTCGCCGAGGACGGCATGGTCATCGACCTGCTCGACGGCCGGGCGCGGATCACCGGCGTTGTTCCCTGCGGCTATGTCTACGTCGATGGCGCCGCGGTCGGGGACGTCGGTGAGCCGAGCCTGAAGGACCGCCGGATCCTCGGCGAGGAGGGTTTCATCACGATCACTGTCGTGGTGGACGCCGCGGCGGGCAAGGTCGTCGTCGGCCCGGATCTCTCTGCCCGCGGTTTCTCCGATGCGCCGGGCACCTTCGACTCCGTCTCCAAACTGGTCAGCGACGGGCTGGTGGACGCCATGCGCACCGGGATGAACGATCTGACGGCCCTGCAGCAGCTCGTGCGGCGCACGGTCGGTCGCTGGGTCAACGAGAACTACCGGCGCCGCCCGATGATCGTTCCGGTGGTTCTCGAGGTCTGAGGCGTTGCGGCGCGCCCGGTTCGTCGGGGTTGCCAGTACTCGGGCACGCTCGTGTGTACCGTTTCGACGGTGGCCACACGGACCAGTGGCGCGCGGACGCGTGCGCAGACGGAGACGGCCACGTCCCGGCCGGGGGGCGGTGGTGGGCGTCAAGGTACCTCGCGGGGTGAAGGCACCTCGCGGGGTGAAGGTACCCCGCGGGGCGGAGGTCAGGGCGGCAAGGCACGCGCATCGACGGCGGCTGGCCGGTCGGGCGGCTCCAGCCGGTCAGGCAGCTCCGGCCGGTCGGGCGGCTCCAGCCGGTCAGGCGGGTCCCGCGCGGCCGGCCGCGGTAGGACACCGGCCCGTCCACCGGCCCGGGCGAGTCGCCCCCCGCTGTCGCTGCTGATCGGCCAGACAGTCGTCAAGAGCGTCTACCGGCTGTGGATGGGCGCGGCGACGGCGCTGGGCACCGTGCTGCGCCGGGCCGGCCGGGGCACCCGTGAGCTGCACATCGATCCAGGGCACCGGCGTGACGGGCTCGGCCTGACCGCGTTCGGCGGGGCGATCCTGGCCGCTGCCTCGGTGTGGTTCTCCGCCGCCGGGCCGCTGGGGAGGTACGTGGCCGCGGTCCTGGAGCTGCTGGTCGGCGCCGGCGCCTGGGCACTGCCGCTGTTCGGTCTGGGCGCCGCGTGGCGGCTGGTCCGGTCCCCGACCGATCCGGGCAGCCGGGGCCGGGTGGTGATCGGGTGGACGGCGGTCGCCGTCGGTCTGCTCGGCATGGTGCACATCGCTCGTGGCCTGCCCGACTTCTCGGACGGCGTCGCCCGGATGCGGGCGGCCGGTGGCTTCGTCGGGCTGCTCGGTGGCCTCCCGCTGGCCAGCGCGGTGACGCCGTACGTCGCCGTTCCGCTGCTGCTGCTGCTGACGTTCTTCGGCGTTCTCGTCATCACGGCGACCCCTGTCCGCCAGGTGCCCGAGCGGCTCGGTGAGCTCGTCGATCGGCTCACCATCGGGGTGCGCGGTCCCGCCCGGGACGCCGGCGAGTACGACGAGGACGCGGACTTCCGCGACGACCCCGAGGACGATTCGGAGCTGTCCGACGGCCTGCTCGCGGCCGGGGCGGCGGGTACGGACCGGCGTCGGCGCGGCGGTCGGGCGACCCCGCCCAGGGGAACGCCCCCGGGTGATGGCGAGGTCTTCGACGTCGCCGATGCCGCCGATGCCGCCGATGCCGCCGACGTCGCCCGGCCGGCCTCCCGGCCGCCCGCCGGGGACCTCGCCCTCGACCTGTTCGGCGAGCTCGCCGGCCCGGAGGCGGACACCGGCTACGTGACTACGGCCCCCGATCCGGGCGGTGCGGCCGCCGGTGGCGGGGAACCGGTAGCGGGGGCCGCGTCCGGTCCGCCGCGCAAGGCCCGGGCCCGGACAGCCCGGGCGACCGCGGGTGCGGCGGACACCGCGACCGGTGTCCCCGGTCCGGGTTCCGCGGACTTCGGCGGCGAGATCGAGCATCTGGTCCCCCCGGCCGACGGTGACTACCGGCTGCCGTCGCCGACCCTGCTGCGCTCCGGTACGCCGCCCAAGGCCCGCTCGGCCGCGACCGACGGGGTGATCGCCTCGCTGACCGACGTGTTCGCCCAGTTCAAAGTGGACGCCCAGGTGACCGGCTTCACCCGGGGACCGACGGTCACCCGCTACGAGGTCGAGCTCGGTGCCGCGGTCAAGGTCGAGCGGATCATCCAGCTCACGAAGAACATCGCGTACGCGGTGAAGAGCCCGGACGTACGGATCATCAGTCCGATCCCGGGCAAGAGCGCGGTCGGTATCGAGATTCCCAACACCGACCGGGAGTTGGTGTCGCTCGGCGACGTCCTGCGCAGCGGGGAGGCGACCGGCAACCCGCATCCGCTGGTTGTCGGTCTCGGCAAGGACATCGAGGGCGGCTACGTGCTCGCCAACCTGGCCAAGATGCCGCACATCCTCATCGCCGGGGCGACCGGAGCCGGCAAGTCGACGTGTATCAACACCCTCATCACCTCGGTGCTGGCCCGGGCCACCCCTGACCAGGTGCGCATGGTGCTGGTGGACCCCAAGCGGGTCGAGCTGACGAACTACCAGGGTATTCCCCATCTGATCACGCCGATCATCACGAATCCCAAGAAGGCGGCCGATGCGCTGCAATGGGTCGTGAAGGAGATGGAGAACCGGTACGAGGACCTCGCCGCGTGCGGGGTGCGTCACGTCGACGACTTCAACCGCAAAGTGCGTAACGGTGAGATCGCTGCCCCGCCGGGATCCGAACGTGTCTACGTGCCCTACCCCTACATCCTGGCCATCGTCGACGAGCTCGCCGACCTGATGATGGTGGCGCCGCGCGACGTCGAGGACTCTATCTGCCGGATCACCGCCATGGCCCGGGCGGTGGGCATCCACCTGGTGCTCGCCACCCAGCGGCCCTCCGTCGACGTGGTGACCGGCCTGATCAAGGCGAACGTGCCGTCCCGGCTCGCCTTCGCGACGGCGTCGTTGGCGGACAGCCGGACGATCCTCGACCAGGCCGGCGCGGAGAAGCTCGTCGGCCTGGGGGACGCGCTCTTCCTGCCGATGGGAGCGGGCAAACCCGCCCGTATCCAGGGTGCCTTCGTTTCCGAGGACGAGATCGCGGCCATCGTCGACCACACGAAGGAACAGGCGCCGCCGGCGTTCCGGGAGGACGTGTTCGACGCTGGCGGCGAGGCCAGGAAGGAGATCGACGAGGAGATCGGAGACGATCTGCAGCTCTTCCTGCAGGCCGTCGAGCTCGTGGTGAGCACGCAGTTCGGCTCCACCTCGATGCTGCAGCGCAAGCTGCGGGTCGGGTTCGCGAAGGCCGGGCGGCTGATGGACCTGATGGAGAGCCGGGGCATCGTCGGCGCGAGTGAGGGCTCGAAGGCGCGTGACGTGCTGGTCATGCCGGACGAGTTGGAGGGTCTGCTCATAACCCTGCGTAACGGATGAGGAAGCCTCCGATGGAACGTCCCCGCTTTCAGCGCCGGGGGACGCGCCGTAAACTGAAGGCCTCGCGTCCACGGTAGGCGGAAAAGACGGTTGCGGAGGTTCGCTCATGCAGTCCGTGGACGGTCCGCAGCCGCGGGACAGCGTCGGGTCCATCCTGGCAGCGGCACGGCGTGACCGCGGTCTCACGGTCTCCCAGGTCAGCGAGCGCACCCGGGTCAGGGCGGGTCTGATCGATCAGATCGAGCAGGACGACTTCTCGCAGTGCGGCGGCACGGTGTATGCCCGCGGGCATCTGCGCAGCATCGCCACCACCCTCGGGCTCGATCCCGGGCCGGTGCTGGCGGCCTACGACGCCTCGCACGAGCACCAGACCGGCCCGTTGATGATCGTCCCCTCGGCCGAGTTCGATCCGCTGCGCGGGGAGTCCCGCCGGCGGCGCGGCGGGTTCCGGTGGGGTCCGGCAATGATCGTTTCGCTGGTCGTGGTGTGTGTCATCGCGGCTCTCGCGCTGCTGCTGCCAGGTTCCTCCGATTCCTCGGACGACAGGGCCGCGCTGGGGCCGGGCGGGGCCGTGGGGCTCACCCCGACCGTGACCGTCCCGCCGGCCTCGACGAGCCCGGCCGCTCCCACCGCGACCACGCCCGCGCCGACAGGGGTGAACGTCGTCCTGGCGGTACGCGGCGCGCAGAGCTGGCTGGAGGTGCGCGACGACGCCGAGCAGGTCCTGCTCTCCCAGCTCCTGCAGTCCGGCGACAGCCGGACGGTGACGGCGTCGGGGGCCCTGCACATCAAGGTGGGCAATGCCGGTGCGGTCGATGTGTCATGTAACGGCAGGAGCCTCGGGGCGCCGGGTGGACCCGGGCAGGTCGTGACGATCCGGGTGAGCGCCGCCGCTTCCGGCGCCTGCGAGGTCGGCGACGAACAGCGTAGCGGTCTCGTGGCCGCGTCACCGCCCGCGCCGGCCCCGGTAGCCTGACCTGGTGTCCACACGTCTCCATCGCCGGGTAGCTCTGATCACGCTCGGTTGTTCCCGGAACGAGGTGGATTCGGAGGAGCTGGCCGCTCGGCTCGGCGCGGACGGGTGGGAGCTCGTCTCCGACGTCGCCGACGCCGACGCCGTGCTCGTCAACACCTGCGGATTCGTCGACGCGGCGAAGAAGGACTCCATCGACGCCCTGCTGGCGGCGGACGACCTGCGGGCCGGTGGCGGTCCGTCCGGTCCCGCGGACGGCGCCGGCCCGGGTCCGCGCGCGGTGGTGGCCGTGGGCTGCCTGGCCGAGCGGTACGGAACCGAGCTCGCCGAGAGTCTGCCCGAGGCGGACGCGGTCCTCGGATTCGATGCCTATCCGAACATCGCCACGCACCTCGCGGCCGTGCTGGCCGGTACCCCGGTGCCCGCGCACTCCCCGCGTGACCGGCGGACGATGCTGCCGATCACCCCGGTGGACCGGGCCGCGCCCGCTCTCCCGCCGGGCGCGGTGCCCGCCGGAGCCGTTCCGCTGCGCCGGCGGTTGACGACCGGGCCGGTCGCCGTCCTGAAGATCTCCAGCGGGTGTGACCGGCGCTGCGCCTTCTGCGCGATCCCGTCGTTCCGCGGCTCCCACGTCTCGCGGTCGCCCGATGACGTGCTCGCCGAGGCCGAATGGCTGGCCGGTCAGGGTGCCCGCGAGCTGGTCCTGGTCAGCGAGAACTCCACCTCCTACGGCAAGGACCTCGGGGATCTGCGCGCGCTGGAGAAGCTGCTGCCGCAACTCGCGGCGGTGTCGGGCATCGTCCGGGTGCGCACGGTCTACCTGCAGCCCGCCGAGATGCGTCCGTCGCTGCTCGAGGTGCTGCTGACCACTCCGGGCCTCGCGCCCTATCTCGATCTGTCCTTCCAGCATGCGAGCCCGCCGGTGCTGCGCCGGATGCGCCGCTTCGGCGGCAGTGGGCATTTCCTCGACCTGCTCGCCCGCGCCCGCGCGCTGGCGCCCGACCTGGGGGCGCGATCCAACGTCATCGTCGGGTTCCCGGGGGAGACCCCCGAGGATGTCGACATCCTCACGGAGTTCCTCGAGGCCGCCGAGCTCGACGCCGTCGGCGTGTTCGGCTACTCCGACGAGGAGGGTACCGAGGCCGCCGGGCTGACGAGCAAGATCCCCGATGAGCTGATCGAGCGTCGGAGGGTACGCGTCACCGACCTCGTCGAGCAGCTGACCGCCGCCCGGGCGGACGCGCGGATCGGCTCCCGGGTACAGGTTCTGGTGGAGGAGGTCGCCGGTGGTCTGGCCACCGGCTGCGCCGCCCACCAGCAGGCGGAGGTCGACGGCGGCTGCGCCGTGCGCCTGTCCCCGGGCGGCGCGGCGGATGACGGGCCGGAGCGCCTCGGGGTGGGGGATCTCGTCGAGGCCCGGGTGGTCACCACCGAGGGTGTCGATCTGATCGCGGAGTTCACCACGGTGCTCGATCGGGCCCGTCCCACGGCCGCGGTCGCGCGGCCGGCGCCGGACCGGGCGGCGGCCCTCGTGGGCCGGGGCGTCGCGGATGGGACGTGACGGCGTCGGGCGCCGACGCCAGGGGGGAGCGCGGCGAAGGGCCGTCGCCGCTCCCCGCGGAGCCCGTTTCTGCCCCGGTAGTCCCTGCGGCCCCGGTGGTTAATGTCGCCAACCTGCTGACGATCGTGCGGCTGGTGTTGGTGCCGGTCTTCGTGGTCTTCCTGTTCGCCGGGCCCGACGGGCATACCTGGCGGTACGCGGCCTTCGGCGCCTATGCGGTGGCCGCGGTGACCGACCAGATCGACGGCTCCATCGCCCGCCGCTGGCACCTCGTCACCGACTTCGGCATCCTGGTCGATCCGATCGCCGACAAGGCGCTGACCGGTGCCGCGTTGATCTCGCTGTCCGTGCTCGGCGAGCTGCCCTGGCCGGTCACCGTACTGATCCTCCTGCGGGAGGTCGGCGTCACCCTCCTGCGCTTGTGGGTGATCCGCTTCGGGGTGATCGCGGCGAGCCGTGGAGGCAAGGCCAAGACCCTGCTGCTGAACGTCGCGATCGGTCTCTACGTGCTTCCGCTGGCGGGTGTTGCCGCCACGAGCCGGGCTGTGATCCTCGCGGCCGGCGTGGTGGTCGCCATGGTCACCGGGATCGATTATGTCTGTCGAGCTCTCGCGCTGCGGCGGCGGGCCGCGCGGGATCCCGGCGGTGTCACCCCGCCGACGGGCGCGCCATCCACCGGCCTCTCGCCCGGCACCGGCCCCCCGGTACGTCACCGGGGGGCCGGGCCGGCCGGGTCCGCCCCGTCAACGGCGGCCGGACCGACCACCAGGAAGACGGAGGGGCGGACCGATGCGCGCTGAGCTGCTGGCGGTGGGGGACGAACTTCTCTACGGCGACATCGTCAACGGCAACGCGGCCTGGTTGGGTCGGCAGCTGGCCGATGTCGGAGTGACCGTCACGACGTCGACGGTCGTCGGTGACGACATCGACATGATCGCCACGGCGATCCGGGTGGCACTGGACCGGGCTGACGTCGTCATCATGACCGGAGGGCTCGGTCCCACCCAGGACGACCTGACCCGCGAGGGCATCGCCGCCGCGGCCGGCGTCGGCCTGCGCCGGGACGACTTCCTGGAGTCGATGCTGCGGCGACGGTTCCGGGACCTGGGCCGCGGTGACGGTGGCCGGCGCGTGCCCCAGATGAACTACCGGCAGGCGGACCTGCCCGAGGGGGCACAACCGCTGCCGAACGGCGCCGGAACAGCCCCGGGGATACGGATGGAGATCGGGACCGGCGTCGTCTACGCGATGCCCGGTGTGCCGTTCGAGATGAACGACATGTTCACCGCCAGCGTGCTGCCCGACATCCTGCGCCGGGCCGGGCAGCCCGCGGTGGTCGTCCACCGGGTGCTGCGCACGGCGGGCATGTGGGAGTCGGCCGTCGCCGAGGCCCTCGCGGACGAGGTCGACCGGCTTGCCCCGATCGGCAATCCGCGCATCGCGTTCCTGGCCAGCGGTGGCCAGACCCGGGTGCGTATCACGGCCCGGGCCCGGGATCGGGCCGAGGCCGAGATGCTGATCGCACCGGTGGAGACCGCGGCCCGGACCGCGCTGGGCGCCGGGGTGTACGGCGGTGCGGACGACTCCCTCGAAGGCGTGGTCCTGGGGCTGCTCGTCCAGCGGTCGGCGACGCTGGCCGTCGCGGAGTCCATCACCGGGGGGCTGCTCGCCGGGCGGCTGACCGACGTCCCCGGTGCGAGCGCCGCGTTCCGTGGCGGCATCGTCTCCTACGCCACGGAGGTCAAGGCGTCGGCGCTCGGTGTCGACGAGGGTCTGTTGGCCGCCGGGGGCGCGGTGTCGTCGAGGACGGCCGCCGCGATGGCGGCGGGGGTCCGGTCTCGGCTGGGCGCCACTTACGGGTTGTCCACCACGGGAGTCGCGGGCCCGCGGCCACAGGAGGACAAACCGGTTGGCACGCTGCATATCGGCCTGGCCGGACCGGATGGCACCGTCACCCGGTCGGTACGGCTGCCCGGGGACCGGCCGCGCATCCGCACCTACGCGGTGGTGTCCGCGCTGGACCTGGTGCGTCGGCTGCTCGCCGGGCTGCCGAGCAGCGAGATGACCACAACCGGCGACGGCGCGCCCTGACGCGCGAGATTAATCGCCGGACCTGAGGTGCTTACACAGTTACAGTCCCATCAACGAGGGCCCGATGGTTGCGGTGGTGGGTATACGGTGAACGCATCCCGCGGACGAAGGAGGAGGCTCGATGGTCCTGCTCCGACGCATGCTCGGCGAGGCGTTGCGCCGCCGCCGTCAGGATCAGCACCGCACGCTTCGGGAGGTGTCGTCGGCGGCACGGGTGTCGCTCGGCTACCTCTCGGAAGTTGAGCGTGGGCAGAAGGAGGCCAGCTCCGAGCTGCTTGCCGCCATCTGTGACGCACTGGGAGTACGGCTCGCGGACCTGCTGCGCGAGGTGAGTGAGGATCTCGAGCTCGCCGAGCTGGCGGTGCCCGCGCGGGTCGGCGCGCCCACCGTGGTGGTTCCCGCCCGCGCCGCGGTCGTCGACCGGGCGGCCTGAGTTGGGCGTCCGGCGTCTTCCGGCGTCCCGCCGCGTCGGCTGTCCCGTTCACGTGTCCCGTTCACGTTCGGGGTCTGCTCCGTTCATGATGTAGGTCTCGATGAGGTAGGTCTCGGTAGGTGTCTCGTTCGCGATGTCGGGCTGTGCTGGGCGCCGGGGCGTTCTGGACGCATACGGATCTCTTCACGGGGCACGCCGCAGGGAGCAGATGTCTCCGGCGTGAGAGGGGTCGAGTATGAGCGCCATCCGCAGCCCGTTGTCCGACGGGGCACGAAGCGTCACCGGTGAGGCCATCCAGGGCACGTTGATCGACCTGATCGACCTGTCCCTGTCCGCCAAGCAGCTGCACTGGAACGTCACCGGGCGCACCTTCCGCAGTGTGCATCGCCAACTCGACGAGGTCGTCGACCTGGCGCGTCGTTACGCGGACGCCACCGCCGAACGTGCCGTCGCGATCGGGGTCAACCCGGACGGTCAGTCCTCGACGGTCGCCCGAGGCACCCACCTGCCGGGAGTGGAGGTGGGGTACATCCCGGATGAGAAGGTGATCCGGCAGACGACCGAGGTCCTCGCCGGGGTGGTCACGAGGATGCGTACCCGCATGGACGCGACCGAGAAGGCCGACCCGGTCACCCAGAACCTGATCATCGAGATCGTCCACGACCTGGAGGAGCAGCACTGGATGTTCCAGGCGATGGTGTGAGTCCCGCGCCGGGGGCGGTTTGCCCTCCCCCGAAAGGGCCCTCCCCCGAAAGGGGTTGTCTGGTGGCGGGTGGCGGACCCCTCTGCGACTCTCCCGAGATAGTTCTCGTGGCGCAGGTTGGTGTCGATCGTCGTTCCCGGGCGGGCTCCCGGGCATGGCCCGCAGGGAAAGAAGATCGCGTGAATACCCCCGCGTGGCCGGAGGACGATGACGGCTGGTCGGAGTGCCGGCTGGTCCAGGTGTGCAAGAGCTGTAACGGGTTGGGCGAGCTGCTGGTAGTCTTCGCCACCGCGCGCGGCGGCTTTGTGCCGGCCTGCCGGGCATGTCTGGTCTGCGCGGGACACGGCCGCACGGCGCTGCAGCCGCCCGTCTGAGTCCGCCGCGGGGTAACCGCCGCGGCTCCGGCGTGCGACGATCGATGTATGGCGAATGTCGTCCGCAAGATCTACCGCTATCTGTCGGCCTCGGCGAACCGGAAGTTCGACGAGAAGGCCGACCCGCGGGTGCAGATCGACCAGGCCATCGCGGAGGCCCGGCAGCAGCACGAGGCGCTGGTCCAGCAGGCGGCGCTTGTCGTGGGTAACCAGCGTCAGCTGGAGATGCGCATGGCACGCCAGGTGGACGAGGTCGCGAACCTCACCGAGTCCGCCCGGTCCTCGTTGCTGCTGGCTGACAACGCGCGAGCGGCCGGCGATCTGGCCACCGCGGCCGGCTACGAGGAGACGGCCCAGGCGTTCGCCAGCCAGCTGGTCTCGGCGGAGGCATCGCTGGAGGACCTGAAGAACCTGCACCGCCAGGCCGCCGCGTCCGCCCAGCAGGCCCGGACCGCGGTCGAGGACAACACCGTGCGGATGCAACGCCATCTCGCTGAGCGTGCTCGCCTGCTGACACAGATCGAGCACGCCGCCATGCAGGAGCAGATGACCAAGGCGATGGAGGGGATGTCCTCGCTCGCCCCGGCGGGGGACACGCCCACCCTCGGGGAGATCCGCGACAAGGTCGAGCAGCGCTACGCGGTCGCTCTCGGGCGCCATGAACTCGCCTCCCAGGGGATGGAGGCGCGGATGATCGAGGTGCGGCGCGCGACCATGGACGCCCGGGCCTCCTCCCGCCTCGCCGAGCTGCGCGGTGACATGGCGGCCGGGGGCCAGCTTCCCGCTGGCGCGGGCGGTTCCGCGGCGTCATCCGGTCCCGCGGCGCCGCCTGGTTCCGCGGCGTCATCCGGTTCCGCGGTCAAGCCCACCGGCGGTGGGACGCCGTGAGTCGGAAGGCGGGACCGGCCGTGACCGGCTGGCCGGGGTGGGACGGGGTGCCGGGCGGGGCACTGCGGCCGGTGTTGCCGGACTGGGTGCGTGCCGATGTCGAACGCCGGTCGTTGCTGCGGGCCGAACGGCGCGCCGGGCGTGGCGTCCGGTGGGCGCGTCGTCGGGCGGCGGTGACCGCCTTCGGATGGACCGCCGTGGCCGCGGTGACGCCGGTCGCCGCCGTCGTGGACGGCTGGGGCTGGCTGGTTGTGGGCGGCGCGGCGATCATCAGGGCGGGTCTCGCCGGCTGGGAGACGGCCGTGATCCGGCGGGAGGACCGCGGGTTCGCCCTGCCGAGCGCCCCCGCTCCGCCGCCCTGGGCGTTGCGGCACTCGGCGGCCGCCGAGCCGTTGCGCCGTGGCGAGGCGGGTCTGGCGGCGCTCGTCGCGATGGCCCGG